>USTB01000042.1 GCA_900557635.1 uncultured Eubacteriales bacterium | reverse complement strand
GATCGGAAGGATCATCCCGATGTTCGGCCACAACGTCTCGGTGTTGTCTGTAATGCCAGACGCAGACAATGGCGACCGTCCCCACCGCAAACATGGCGATGGCAAGGGTTATGATGAATCCGCTCGTCATTTCCACCAGCGACACCATATCGGTCGCCACATAGGACGACGGCACCATAAACAGAAGCACCCAGTCCGCATTTTTCATCTGATACAGGACGCAGTAATATTCCTCTCCGTCCAGAACGGCATTGGAACAGCCCATACCGCTTTCCCGAAGCTCATGTTCCGCCTCCTCGAAGGACGTTCCGTTCAGATATTCCATCTCAGCCAAAATGCCGAAGGCGTTAAAGCCGCGCAAAAGACTGCCGCTTCCACTGCTTCGGAACAGGCGGGAGCCGTACCGATCCAAAACATAGACGCTGTTGCTGTTGTCATATGCCTTGCAGGAAAAGTACGGATCGAGCGCTGTCATACTGCGTGAAATGCCGTAGTAGCACACGGTCACTGTTTTGTCCCCGTCCGCCAAGACCACGGGGCGATCCAGGCGGCGCAGAAAATACATGTATGTTTGATCGGCGGTCATTGTCTTGGACACAAAGCTGACCTGTTCGGGACGGTCCGCCAAACGACCCATTTCGGTCAGCGCACCCTGCCAGCCGTCCTGCGTCATGTAGCATCCGCGCGAATCCACCGCCACAATGTCCGCATCCGACAACCGACCGTGCAGATGTCGCTGTTCCTGCATGAATTCCTGCAATTTCTCGGTCGTAGCAATGTCCTGCTGCAGGAAAAAGCTACAGTGCAGCTCCGCATCATTCCACAGATACTCCACCACGTTCTCCAAGCCCTCAAACAGTTGAGACGTGACCTCCTTGGTCTGGCTCAGGCGCTCCCGATACAGAACGCCGTCGATGCTTGAATGATACGCGCTGACAAAAACGAGAATCCCCACAGCTACCGCAACCGCGAACGCCGCGATCATAAAGAACAGTGCAAACAGATCTCTGCGGCGCCCCAAGACTTGTCCCCTTTTGGTACCCATGTCGTTTTCACCTCCAGACAAGATCACTCGGACTTAAAGTCTCGAATCCGGAGAGATAGCTCAGCGCCGCCTCCAGACCGGGGATACCGGTGTCGGTCAGCTTGCCCTCGGCGGCGACCGCCTGTGTCAATCCGCATATCACAACCGTGTAGCTTTTGGTATCCGACAGGCTCATGCCCTCGGGCGTGACCAATACATACGGAAAGGTCTTGCTTTCGTCCCCGTAGCGGTCGTATCCCTTTTCGGCAAGCTCACGGATCCGCTTGCCCGTCAGACGCACCGTCTGAATATTTCGCCGCCATCCCGTGGGCAGAATACCGGTGACGGTCTGATCGGTCACGGGCAGAGGATACAGCTCGCCGCTCACCCCGTCGGTGTTCAGATTGCCGTCATCATCCATCTTGTACCACTTGTTCACGGAGATGAGCGCAAGATCGGCGTTCACCGCCTGTGCAAAGCTGATGCCGACAAGACGCGCACAGTCGTCGGTGGTCAGCTTTTCGGTCACGGTAGTATACGCGATGGAAGAATTGTCCCACAGAAGATTGCGGTTGTCATCAAACGACACCGCGATGCTGTCTAAAGACGTCAGCCCGCGCATATAGGAAATCACGGCATTACCCACAGGCACGATGATATTTTCCCATCCGTCGTAGATAAACGGCGCGGTCAGCCCCCGATTGAGGTCATCCTCCACCTGCTTGTAGTAGCTGGTTTCGGGGATCGTGTAATTCCGAAGAGGAAGCAGAGAGGTATCGGAATAGGAATCGTTGATCGACTGTATGCCCTCTGCCGTTGTGAGAACCTCCATGACGTGCAGTGCATCAATGAGCTTCTGTTCGTTGCCCGCGTCCTCCAAATGCTTGTTCAGACCCACATAACGGGAAATATTTGCGATGAGAGCGTTCTGCGTGCCGTCCTCGGAAAGATACGGCATCAGCCCGAATTCGTCCTCGCTCTCCTCAGGCGTAAAATTGTTGCTACTTCCCAGCATGAACAGGGTGTTGCCCTTCGCCATGATCTTTTTGGTATTGGCGTCGCTTTTCGGATCGCCGCCCTCCAGCATGCCCAGCGACTTCCATTTTTCCAGAACCGAAATCGCTTCGAGCATCTCGGGCGAATCCGCCACGGTGGTCTTTCCGCTCAGAAAATCGTCCTGCCACGCCCTGCCGTTCAAGGTATTGAGAAACACGGTATCCAGAATGTTGCACAGATACTGGAAGCCCGCGCCGGGCAACTCGATCTGGCACACAGCCAAATGACATCCCGCCTCCCGCACACGGGGCGCCAGCTCCTCCAATTCCGCAAAGGTACGCGGCAGTTCCCAGCCGTGCTTTTCCAAAAGGGTCTTATTATAGGTAATGCCGAGACAGGTATAATATGTAGGCAGCATGTAAACGGCACCGTTGTCCGACACGGCGCGCAGTTGCGACTCGGCAAATCCGTCGGTAAAGCGGTAAGCGGACAGATCGATGAGACGGTCACTCACATCATGCCGGCCCGGCACATAGGTGGTGGAGAAATAGATGTCGGGCATGTCCCCGGCACGGAGACGGCTGGTCATATATGCCGTCATGTTTGCGCCGCTGTACGGGATGACCTCCAGATTGATCTCGGGATACTTCCTGTGCACCAGATCCAAAAAGCCGCTCAGATTGCGAAAGGGCGATTGTATCGTGATGGGTGCATGTGCCTCGGCGGAGGTGTGCTTCCCGAAATCGAGATTGCGCACAAAACAGCCGGTGAGCACGGAAAGCTTAATGAGAACGCCTAAAAGAGCACATGTCAGCTTCAGAAACACTTTAGTTTTCATAATGTCAAAACCCCTTCCGCAGGCGGCATCGAACCGACGCGGCGAAGTACGTCGGTCAGGTATCCCCCTCGACCCCTTTCTGTTTCAGAATCCCGTTCTCAGTCGGCAACGCCGCCGAAAACGAAACTTTGATTCTTTTCGATTCATTATAACATATTACCCGATACTTTGCAACAGATTTTTTGCACTACTTTTGTCGAAAATTAACGAATCGTTAAAAATTAAAGGGCATAGGAGATCGGTCGAAATATTTTGCATCACATGGGACGGCGCCGTGTGCGAATACGAAGCAGAATATCCCGATCCGCGGGACAGAAGGGGTACCGATCGATCTCCTGCGGTGTGATCCACCGAAGATCGTTATGCTCGAGCAATTGCGGCACGCCGCCGCAGATCGAGGCAAGGAACACGGTAAGGTGCACCACGGCATCGGGATAGCGGTGCATCACCTCGGCAAACGGCTCGCCCACCGACACGGCGACGGCAAGCTCCTCGCGGCACTCCCGTATCAGCGCCTGCTCCTTGGTCTCGCCCGTCTCCACCTTGCCGCCGACAAATTCCCACAAAAGCCCCTGCGCCTTGCACGCGGGACGCTGACAGATCATAAACCGATCCCCGTCCCATATCAGGGCGGCGACCACCTCGACCGCACGATCTTCCATAATAAACCTCCGATAAGATGTTCCGACACAGCGGAATTTTTGATATTTTCCCGGAAATCGGACACGCCCTGTCCGCTTTTTCCGTTATTCTGGCAACAGAAGAAAAAAGGAGGAAAAGCAATATGTTTTCCGCAATCAAAGAAATGCACGCCGTCAGAAACGGCAAGCCGTACCGCACGGTACAGTACAAGGGCAGTCCGTATTGCCTTGAGGTCACCGAAACGGACGGCGGCAAGACCGTCTATTGCTTCGGCGCGCCCATCGTCGATCACGCAGGGCAGCCCGTCCGTCGGCAATTCACCGATCCCGGAAACGGGCAGGGACTGTACTTCTACGCCAACGGGGGAAAGGTCACCGTGGGCGATCGGGATACCGACGATATCATCCTCGAAAATCACCTCGGGCAATGCCGCCTCACCCTGCCCGCCGTCGCGCCCCTGCAGGCGGACGGTACGCTCCGTGACAGTCACCTGTCCCTGCGCCCCACCTACGGCGGCATCTGTGCACGGGTCGCATGTCGGGTGGGAGAGGTCTATCGGTGCACTGTCCGCGCAGGAACGCTCTTCCCGTCGGCACGGCGGGACGGAGACAGCCTCGCCGTCGCGGCAAGCGGGCAGATCTTTTCCGTCCTGTCCTGCATCGGCGCGAGCGACGCGACAGGAAGGCTCCTCTCCCCCGCCGAAATGCAGATGCGGGAGATCGGTGCGGGCACATGGGAGATCACGCTCTCGCACACCGACGCGGACGCCGCATATCTTCAGTTTTCGCTGAATCTGCATGGGGAACGGCTTCTGTGCGACACGGTTGCCGAGAGCCGCGGCAAGACCCGCTCCTCGGTGTACGGCGACGCGGCGTTTTTGGGCTGTGTCGGCACGCGCGGCAAAACGCGGCTGTATACCGAGCTGAATCGGTCTGTCCTCGGGCACTTGATCGGACAGCCGTTTTCACGCGCCATTCTGCACCTTTCGATTCCGGGCGGCGGAAAAACGCCGATCTCCCTGTATCGGATCGAATCCGCCGACAGTACCGAGCGGTGCCGTCGGCGCGGCAGACCGCCGGCATATGTCGAACAGCCGCTCCTTTCCCGTGATCGGGACTGCTGTCGTTTCGACGTTACCGAGCTTATGTCCGACCCGTCCTCGGGCGTCCTGCGCCCGATGGGCGGCTGGATCGTGCGCGCCGCGCCGAACAGTGACGGCTTCTGCGCGGTCGCTACGGGCAACAATTACGATACTCCGCCCGTTCTGGAGTTGCGCATGAAATAAGCGCCGATACAACCTTTGTTTCCGTCTTGCAGTATATCACAATCCCGCCCCGAAAGCAACTGTCCGCCCGTCGGCACGACCCGATTTGACAAGCGACCCGCGACATGCTATACTACGTCGTAGCGCCCGCGCGGGGACGGCATTTGCAACACAGCGACCCTTCCTTGCGGCGGGCATGCAAACTGCAAGCAAAAAAAGGAGACACCGATATGCCGTCGATCAAGATATGCCGCGCCGCAGCAGACGATCTGCCCCGAATTCTGGAAATCTACGAATGTGCCCGCCGTTTTATGCGCAAAAACGGAAATCCAAACCAATGGAATATCCATTATCCGCCGCAGGAGGTGGTGGAGGAGGATATAGAAGCCGGAAATTTGTACGCGGCAGAGAACGAAACGGGTCTGCACGGGGTCTTTGCCCTGATCGCGGGCACAGACCCGACCTACCTCGAAATTCGGGAGGGTGCATGGCTTTCCGACACGCCCTATGCCGCCATTCACCGTGTGGCAAGCGACGGCAGTGTACACGGCTTCTTTTCGTCCGTCGCCGCTTTCTGCGGGGAAAAACACGGGCATCTACGCATCGACACCCATGCGGACAACTTCATTATGCAACATGTCGTCACAAAAAACGGATTCATCAGGTGCGGCATCATTTTGACCGGCGACGGCACGCCGCGCATTGCCTACGAAAAACTGCCGCCGCAGGCATAAGCGCCCGACGTTTGCCGTACTGCCGCGCGCCGAAGCCGCATATACTGTCGCGGAGGGGGTGCGTTGACAGGTGCAATGGAACATGATCCAAAAAACGGAAACCGCGGCGGGGATACGAAACGGCGCCGTGTGTCGGCTCCGCGTGACCCTACAATATCCGGAGATTCCGGACTGCCCGCGCGTTTCGGCATTTTTCCTGTGCTTTGCCGAGGCGTACCGCGAGGGGATGCTTCGGCGCTTCCGCACGGTAAAGGACGATCCTGCGGCGTCGGACGGCACGACGGAGAGCGCTCCCGTGCCCGAGCATGTGATCCGTCTCACGTGCGGTGCGGGGGAAAATGACCCGTCCGATCCCTGTGCCCAAGCCTTTCTTTGGGAGGCGGTGGAATACGGCGGCGGGTCGGGTACTTCTGCCGCGCCCATCCTGTCCTATCGGCGCTTTGCCGTCCGCTTTGACGCATCGCGTGACCGCCTTCTGCCTCCCGTGCGGTTTCCGCTTTCCCGCAAAACCGAGACAATATCGGGCGGCAGGTTATGCACCCTGCGCAACACATTCGGCGCAGATATGGCGGGCGCGCTTCGCTACTCTCAGCTGTCCGACACCGTAAAGCTGCAGCCCGTTGCCTCAAAAACGCGAAAAAGTGCTTGCAATTCGGAGGAAAAAATGGTAAACTGACCCATGGCGGGGCAGACATCGGTCGGGGCACGGCAAGACCTTCCGATCCGATTCGATCGCCCGCAAGGAAAGGATGTTTTCAACAATGATCGAACGCTATGTTTTTTCGGGCTACGCCGCAGGCGATCTGACGGTTCATGCACCCGCGGAAATTCGGAATCTTTCCCTGTTCGACGGAAGGGATCTGCTCGGCGAAAACCGTGTTTTTCTCTATTTTGAGACCGAGTTGCCCGCGTCCGAGGTCGATCCGGATGCCTATGTTTCGGGTCCCGTGAAGTGCTGGCCCAACGGTGCGCACTGGCGGCGCATGATGGATATTTTTCACTATTCCGAGCCGCAGAGCGCCGCGCACTGGGCGCGTCACGTCGAGAACCACCGCCCCACACTGCGTCTGGTTTATCTGCGTCCCCACATGGTTTCCCGCTACGTCTTTTTGCACTATCAACTGCAGGAGGAGCGTCCCAAGCCCATGCTGAGCAAGTTCGGCTCCATCTATCTGGACGGCGACCTGTTAGCGCTTTACGAGGAACATCCGCTGGAACCGGAGGACGACCTGTATCCGGGCTGTCTTGACACCCACAACACTCCCGCGCCCTGGGCGGATGCCGTGGGACCTGCCTTTGCGCCGTGGAAGGACGGCGTCACGGACTGGAAATACATCCCGCTCACAGCCAAGGCAAATCAGGAATGACCTTCCTGTCACTTGGGGTATCACCGCATAATCCGCGCATGACGCACTTATCTGCACTGCCGGCATTGCACGGTGGTGCACCGAAAAAGACCCGCCGCACCTCTTGAAAATGTGCGGCGGGTCTTTTTGCGCTTTCGGATGCTTTCGGCACGGTCGGAATCCGTCTCGGCTCGCACAGACTTCGCGCCCCG
>USTB01000041.1 GCA_900557635.1 uncultured Eubacteriales bacterium | reverse complement strand
GGGATTCTGGGACAATGCCGGAAAATCATTGTCGTATTTCAACACATCGTACGTTTTCGGAATCTTTGGATTATCGTCACCGGGACAGAACGGACACCAATCCTTTGGCATCAGCGGCCGATTCTGACGGTGAGATGCGATCATGACCCAGTCCCCGATCATGGGATTCCACCGAAGCTCTGCCATACACAACACCTCTGCATATCATATTCATACCTTATTATTTTACCACACCCATGCAAAAAATGCAAGAGCGACAAGGAAATTATCCCCAAAAATTTGTGCGAATCCGACTGGTTAATTTTTAGCAAAATTGACCACATTATTTTTAGTTTTTTCTCCCTTAAGTGCCACGGTCAGACATGCCATTTTTCCCCGAAAGCCGTCAGCACCCGCGCAAACGCCCGTACTGCGGTCACGGAAACGGAAAAAGAGACGTTTTTCCGCAAATTTTTCATCTCATATTCCGTCACGACCCGCGCATAGTAATACCGACGCCGCGAAATCTGTCGGGCATAGATTGCGGCGCCGTCGCATATATCATGAAAACAGCGGCTATATTGAATGATAATAAAGGCAAGGAAAGACCATGAAACGAATGAAAGCAGGAAAAAGAATATGTACCCTACTGCTCATCTTGTGTGTTGCCGCGGCGGCAGGGATCGGATATCTTGATTACCGTGTACCATCCGACGTATCGGTATATCGGAGCGGAGAAGCGCTGTCGGCGGGCGTTTGTACAGCTGACCTATGCCGAGGGAGACGGCGGCGCGCAGGACTTCTATGTGACCGAACGCGTGGGACAGGCATCACTCTTCGGCGTGCTTCCGCTCAAAGACGTCACGGTCACGGTCTGCGACAGAATATCGGTTTATCCCGGCGGCTCTCTCTTCGGCGTTCAGGTGTACACACGCGGCGTGATGATCGTGGGGCTGACTTCGGTCAACACCGAAAACCGCACCTGCTCCCCTGCTCACGATGCCGGTCTGCGCGCAAAGGATATCCTGCTGAGCATAAACGGCACGGAGGTCAATACCGTGGAGGAGGTCACGCACATCGTGGAAGGCTCCGAGGGACAGCCCATGGAGATCACCTATTCGCGCGGCGGCGAGGAATCGTCACTGTCACTTTGCGCCGTGAAAAGCGGCGACGGCATGTACCGCGCGGGTATGTGGATACGGGATTCGTCCGCGGGCATCGGCACGGTCACATTTGTAATGGAGGACGGAAGCAGTTTTGCGGGCTTGGGACACGGCATCTGCGACACCGATACCGGCTTGCTCCTTCCTCTGCGTGCGGGCAATGTGACCGACGTAATCCAGAGCGGCATCGCCAAGGGCATGCCGGGACAGCCGGGTGAGATCAAGGGATATCTCTCAGGCAATGTGTGCGGTAAACTGAGCACGAATGAAGAAAGCGGTCTGTACGGCGCGTACAGCTCAAAACCCGATTTCTGCATACAGACCGTGCCCATCGGCAACAAGAGCGAGATCCGCAACGGGGACGCCGTGCTGTTATCGGGTGTCAGCGGAAGCGTGAAGGAATATGCGGTTAAGTTGTCCGATGTCGGCAAGAATAACGATGCGGGAAGCAAGAACTTCATCGTGACCGTCACCGATCCCGCACTGCTCGAGCTGACGGGCGGTATCGTACAGGGCATGTCCGGCTCTCCCATTCTTCAGGACGGAAAGCTGGTGGGCGCGGTGACGCATGTCCTCATCAACGACCCGCAAAAGGGCTACGGCATCCTCATTGAGAACATGCTTCGCAATATGCCCTCCGCACGTTCGGACGGGTAAAAACACACCTATATTATGGCATTGTAAAGTCAAAAAATGCAAAGAATCGAAAAACCGAAAGGGTGCGGTGACCGCTTCCCTGTCAAACGGACGGCTACCGCACGGGCATCGATATGAAAATACTCTTTTATGATACGAAACCCTACGACGAGGAATCCTTCCGACGGGTTCTTCCCGATTTTCCCGAGCTGACCGTCGATTTTCTGAAAACCGACATTTCTCCCCGCACCGTGTCGCTGGCGCGCGGCTATGATGCCGTCTGCCTGTTTGTGGCGTCGGACGCGGGAGAGGGCGTGGTTCGGAAGCTGGCGGAGATGGGGGTTCGGCTGATCCTCCTTCGCTGTGCGGGCTTCAACAATGTAAATTTGCGTGCGGCAAACAAAGCGGGGATCACGGTCATGCGTGTTCCCGGGTATTCGCCCGAATCCATTGCGGAGCACGCCATGGCGCTTGCTTTTGCAGTGAACCGCCACATCCACAAGGCATATATCAAGGTGAGAGAGAATAACTTCAGCCTGATGGGGCTGACCGGCTTCAACTTTCACAATAAGACGGCAGGCATCGTCGGCACAGGCAAGATCGGCGCCGCCATGGCGCGGAACTGCCGCGGCATCGGCATGCAGGTGATCGCATACGACAAGTTTCCAAACACCGGACTTGATTTTGTGAATTACGTGACCCTGGACGAGGTACTGCGAAACAGCGATCTCATTTCTCTGCACTGTCCGCTGACCGAAGAGACCTACCACATGATCGACTACGAAGCCATTGAAAAAATGCGCGACGGCGTCATCTTGGTGAACACGTCGCGCGGTGCGCTCATCAGTACCGAGGACCTGATTCGCGGCATCCGTTCCCTGAAATTCTCGGGCGTCGGTCTGGACGTATACGAGGAGGAGGGAGACAACGTCTTTGAAAACCGTGAGGACGATATCTTAAAGACCTCGGTCACGGCAAGGCTCCTGTCCTTCCCCAACGTCATTGTGACCTCACATCAGGGCTTTTTGACCCATGAAGCGTTAGAGGCAATCAGCATAACCACACTGGAAAATGCCCATGCCTTCCGCACGGGCAAGTCGGTTGCGGAAAATACGGTTTACTGACCGCCGTTCGGCTCGGGACTGTAAACACAGTCCCGTGTCCGACGGTTTTGTCTTTTCCATAGGTCAAATCACGCCCGAATACACCCCGTTTTTGTTTTGGGACGGGATCATGAGAACCTTTTCCGTGTGGATACAGTCGGAGGTCAGACGGTTTGCGTGCAGGATGCTGTCCTGCGTGGTATGATAGCGTCTTGCAATATCCCAAACGCTCTCCCCCTCCTGCGGGTAATACAGGGTGATGGGAGGACGGTTGTCGGGCGGCAGAGGGTTATCCCGATCAAAACGCACCTCGCGCAAGGCGGTCTGTGAGAGCTTTTCTATAGAGGTAATGCAAAGGACCGCCTCAAAATCGCAGTAGACCGCACCCGAATCCAGCCGCCCGCGCACGCCCTCCGCCTCCATGCGGACATCGCATACGCTTCCCTGCGGCAAGGCATCGCCTTCATACTTCACGGGAACGGTGAAGCGCAGGACGGAGGGCGATTCCTCACCGTCTGTCACCAGCATCGCCACCTCGGCGTTTGCCGTGCAGAGCATACATCCGTTTTCGTCGGTCACGATCGCCGCCGGTTGGATGCGCACCGACGTAAAAAGCACCTTTTCCGCGCTTTCCCCGCCAACCTCACCCCGCGGACGGCTCTCGTTCACGGTGATGTGCGCCCGTTCGCATTTTCTCCCCGCATACAGGTTCAGCGGCGCATACGTATTTTCGCATACATACCGTGTGGAATAGGCATCCCTTGCGATCTGCATGGGCAGATTACATTCTCCCTCCGCGCAGTATGACCAGGTGACATCCAGCTCGATCACCTTATTCTCGCCGTAGCTGTTTGGCACCACCGAAGCCTTCACGCCGTCCGCCGTGCCCCACGCCCAAAGATTCATCCCGTCCTTCCAGTCGCACTTCTGGGTCGCGGAGATCGGAAAACGGCGCTGGGTGCAGTACAGCTTTCCCGCAGGGTCGGTACACAGCGCGAACACGGTCATCTCACCCGAAACCGAAAGATTTCCGCCCGCCGTGCGGCATTCGGGCAGAGATACCTCCGCGCCGATATACAGGATCTCGCCGATGACGCTCTCCGCACCGTCCAGAACCATGTCCTCGCTGAAATGCAGATCGCTCTTCTGCGCCCGACACAGGCAGAGGGTGTCCACCGTATCGGTGCGGCATTCCAGCTCCGCTTCGTCCGCCGCCGTGTGCGTGCCGCTGTATTCGGGCACGCAAGGAGATGTGCCCACTGCCGAAACCGCCGTTCGCATGCGCGCCTTCAAGGCGATCTTGCGCGGGGAAAGCAGACGCGCCGTCGCATTTTCACAAACCGGATAACACATGGCGGAAATGTCGCCGTCCGCTGCCGCGCACTCACACAGATGGGTGTACTCGAGGGAAAAGACACCGGAGGCGACCTTTCCCTCCTCGGTCAGCATCAGAACGGAAAATACGCTTTCACCCCGAATGCGGATGCCGTCGCTCTCCGCAGTGCATTCACTGTAACGCGGACGCACAAAGGTGTGCAGGATACGCTTTACGTCGCCTATATAATCAGGCAGGACATATTCGCCGCTCAGCTCGTCGGTCACGGCGGTCCGACAAACGATGGTCTGATACCGGTCATTGCCGCCGTTGACCGGATTGTATGAAATTTCCATGCCGAAATCTCCTTTTGTGTTTTGCTTCATGTGTATGTCATGTCCGCGCCGAATATGACCGCGCCCCGACCGATGCGCCGTTTTTGGCGCTTCCCTCTTGCATTTCCGCGAAATATGTGTATAATATAATAAAAAAGCGGTGCAACGCCGCCGGAAAGGAATTGTTATGATCTATCGTAAAAGCGATTTGGAAACCGAGATTCGTCCCGCAATGGGCGGCGGAAACGGCGAATTGAACATCACTCACATCGCTGACGCCGCTGATCTTGCCGACAAGAGCAGGCTGTTTGCTGTTCTCGAGCTGAAGCCTCATTGCAGCGTCGGATATCACGTGCACGAAAACGACACCGAAATATATCATGTGCTCTCCGGATGCGCCGATTATGACGATAACGGCAAAAAGCCCGTGCTCCGCGAGGGCGATACCGCCGTGTGCCGTTCCGGCACGGGACATGCCGTCTCCAATGAAGGAACCGAGGTCTGCCGCATACTGGCGCTGATCCTCAACGCGTGATAGAATTCGGGACTGCCTCTGTCAGACAGTCCCGCTTTCCTTCTTTTTCGTTGTTTTTTTGGATGCCCTGCCGATATCAATGACACTGCACTCGTTGACGCGGGCATATTCCCGAAAGCGCGAAGCACTGCGATCCCCCGCGTCTGTCGGAAATTGCAACACGGCAAACTGCGAACGCTCGGAGCAGTAGCGATCCATCGTTTCCCAGCAACGCACCGTAAAGCTACGGCAGATCATAGTCTCCCTGTCGCAGTTCTCTACAATGTCAAAATATTCCTCCCGCAGTTTTTCGTTCCACTTTACCGCCTGACGCTCAAACGGAATGATGCACTCCAGTGCAAGATACGGAAACTGCGCGCGGAATTGTAGCACCATACGCGCGGCGGTCATGTCAGTGCCCGGCATCATATCCGTGAGGAAATAATTCACGCCCTCCTCGCATATCAGTCGCCAGAGTTCACGTCCCAATTCTGTTTTTTCTTCCTCCGACAAGCCGCCCGGCATCATGCGGTTATTCACTACGGCACAGCGGATATCTTTTCTCACTTGCATGCGGCTTTGCGTCCGTCTCAGTATCCGGACCTCCTCCTCTTTCACTGATGACACACTAAAAAAATCACGGAAAAGCCAGATCCGCCCCCGATGAAATGGTGTCAGATGTCACAAGTGCAGTATACCACACTTCCCTTGTCGAATGAGCGCGAATAATGGCGGGAAGGCAAGAAAATTTATTGATATCACCGTCAACGTATCATCTTTTGTTGAATTTTATATGAACACAAAAGGAACGAGCCATGCCTAAAAACGAAAACAACTATCTGTATTTCTCTAAAACCGGCGATGCCTATGCCAATCTCGGAACGGACGAATGGTTTTTGGATCACTGCGGACCGCAGGATCTCTATCTGTATTTTTACATTAACCGAAACGCCGTGATTATCGGCAGAAATCAGAATCCGTGGAAGGAATGCAATCTCGATGCCATTCGCCGCGACGATGTTCAGCTTGTGCGGCGTATCAGCGGCGGCGGCGCTGTGTACCATGACGAGGGGAATCTGAATTTCTCGTTTATTGCGGGAGAGGAGCGCTATGACGTGCAAAAACAGTTTGCACTGATTGTGCGTGTGCTTCGGGATGCGGGAATCTCGTGTGAGCTGTCCGGCAGGAACGACATTTTGTCAAACGGCAGAAAATTCTCCGGCAACGCCTTTTGCGCCCGCGGGAACGCGCGTCAGCATCACGGTACCCTGCTTGTGTCGACTGACCTGACCAAATTGCCGCGTTATCTGAATCCCGATCCCCGCAAGCTCGCCGCCAAGGGCATCTCCTCGGTTCGCTCCCGCGTGTGCAATCTGAGCGAGATCAACGGCGAAGTAATGGTCGCTTCCCTGCTCGAGGGTATCCCGTCGGCATTCCGCGCAGAATACGGAGAAACCGAGCCATTCGTGCCGACGCCCGCACGGCAGGAGGAATGGCGTGCATATCGGGAGCGTCATGCGTCCGACGCGTGGCGACTCGGGAAAACGCCTCCCTTTGACATCTCCTTTGACGAGCGATTTGCGTGGGGCGGCGCTGAACTTCTGCTCTCGGTCTCCGAGGGACGTGTGAAGCATGCCGTGCTCTACACCGACGCAAACGACGCCGAGCTTCCCGCCCTGACCGAGGCGGCGCTTTTGGGTCAGCCGTTTTCGCGCAGTGCGCTGGTGTCTGCACTCAAAAAAAACGACCGTGCCGAGCTGCGGGACATGGCAGACTTTTTTGCGCACGAGCAATTTTAACCGAGGCAAATTACCGACGAACGGGACGCGAACACGACGCGTCCCGTTTTTACATGTATACAATAGGTATGGAATTTGTGAAAAACACCCTTGCGCGGCCCGAAAAACCCGACGTAAAATTGTGGGACATTTTTCCTCCGCGTCATGAGTTGTCACTATAAATGTTCAAAAATGAGGTGTATAATAATTCAGTTGCACGCGAACCGTTTTAAGCGGCTTACGTGACCCTGACACGATCCTTG
>USTB01000040.1 GCA_900557635.1 uncultured Eubacteriales bacterium | reverse complement strand
AATATTCCCTGGTTCCTACGGACAACTCTGCCGGTAACTTTGTAAAGGTGCAACAACGAATACCCGTGCGGATTGAGAGCTTGCGATCTGCAATAATCTTCCTACGCTGGTATTACCCATATCAGGTGCAAGGGTTCGGAAGAATTCTTCCGTCTCAGCCGATCCGGTCGGCACCCCTGATTATTCGAATTGCGGTAATGACAGTATAGGACAGTTTTTCGCATTTGTCAAGAGGGGTGGCGCACATTTTGTCAAAAAACAGCGCAAACATACCCCGCTTCTGGATTTTTTGGCGTGTTTCTCGCCTATTTTCCGTGCTGCGGCAGACGAAAAAAGGCGGCGGGACGGGAGGTGGAGGATGACAGGCAGAGGAGAAAGCGCGTTCCCTTCACACGGTATTCGCCGTATTGCAAGCCGTCATGCACGGCGACACTGAGCGGCAGAAAGCTGTCAACGCCCGCCCTTTGCCAAAATCGGGAGACCGAGCGGCTCATGGCATCCCCGTCGCAGACCGTGCCGAGGTTCTCGCGGTAGACTGCAAGACAGACGAGCGAGCCGTCGGTGCGGGAAATGTCGCAAAAGCCGTTTTCACAGGAAAAGCGGTAGCATTCCGACGGTTCGCCGTCCTTCTCGCGCCTGAGAGAGAGGGTGCATCCGAGATAACGGAGCGCGCGACGGCGTGCGTCACTCGGGGTCACAGTATCGTCTGTACGTTCACTCCGGCGGATCACAGGTTGAACGTTTTCGGCATCGGAGAGGGCATCGGCGGTCAGGTACACGGTGTCGGACGGGTGCAGGGCGGCGCTTTGCAGAACGCACAGCAGATCTTCTCCGTATTTGAGCTGCGCGGGAATATCCTCTCTGCGCGGTGCGGTGCAGACGGAGAGAAAACGGAGGATTCCGCGCGACAGGGAGTCCTTCATGGGCACGGAAACGGCACAGCTCTGCGCCGTTGCGGCATCGGCGGCAAGCGTGAGATAAAGTTCGGACGCGCGTTCCGCCGTCACGCCGCAATTCAGCTCGGACAGTGCGGCGCAGATCCGCTCGGTGCGTTCGGTCAGTTCAAGGAGCGCACGTCGTTGCTGTCCCTGCACGATCTGACGGGACGCGTCGGCGGCTTTCTCTGCGCGTATGGCGAAAAAGGCGGCAAGAATTCCCGCAAACAGGATACACAGGGCAAAGAACAGACGCTCGGCGCGGATGCCGCTTCTTTGTTTTCTCATTTTCGAAACCTCCCTGTGAAATCAATTGACAAAATGCGGGAACGTGTGTTATAATAAAGATGTCTTGCAAATTGCGGGTGCGATGCGGCAAAATCGGATGGGAAACACACTTTTTGTCCGATTCCCGGCCTGCCCGCTTTTCTTACAAGATTAGCATGAACCCGATGTTGCATTTTACCCGAAGCAATTTTTGCACAAAAATGCAGAAAAGAGTGAAATGATGAATTCGTTCCTGTTTTCCCGCCTGATAGGCAACGATAAGGTCAAGCGCTATCTCGGCGACGCGTTGCGGCAGGAAACCGTTCCGCATGCGCTGATCATTGAGGGCGCGCGCGGAAGCGGCAAGCACACGCTTGTAACCGAGCTGATCTGTGCCATGAGCGGGGCGGAAAACGAGGAAAAGATCCGAAACGGCACCTGTGTGGACGTGATTGTGACCGAACTTCCGCCAGACCGCAAGAGCATCGGTGTGGAGGCGGCGCGGGAGATCCGCAGACGGGCGTCGATCGAGCCGAACGACTTAGACGGTAAATTTTTCGTGATCCACGATGCCGCCGCGCTGACCCTGCAGGCACAGAACGCGCTTCTGAAAATTCTGGAGGAGCCGTACGAGGGCGTGTGGTTCTTTCTGCTGACCGAAAACGCATCGGAAATCATTCCCACCGTGCGGAGTCGCGCTCCCACGCTGACCATGCAACGCTTCGGTGAGGACGAGATACTGTCGTATCTGCTCTCCGAGGACAGCACGGCACAGCGTTTTCAGCGGGAAAATCCGGATCGTTTGCACTTTGCGGTGCGGCGGTGCGGCGGCAGTATCGGACTGGCGCAGAAGTATCTGCGCGGACGGGCGGACGATTCCTCCATGAAGGCGGCGGAGGGGCTGTTCGAGGCGCTGTCGGCGGGAGATCCGGTTCGGTTGCTTTTGTGTTTGGAGGCGCTTCCGTCCGACCGCGAAAAACTGCGGGATGAGATGGATGTCGTGCGTTGTGCGATCCGTGATCTTCTGCTGTTCAAGACCGTCACCATGCGGGAAGCGTCGGATAGCACCATGGAGCGGGTGAACCGCAGTCTGATCTGCTTTGCCGAAGCCGAACAGGCACAGCGGCATGCGGCGGGCTTCTCGGTGCGCTGTTTGCTTCGCATGGAGGAAGCGGTGCGGTGTGCGGGCGACGATCTCGGGGCAAACGCGAATATCGCAAACACCAAGCAGAGTTTGGGCGTACGGCTTCGCGCCGCCTGCGGAAAATAAAAACCGAAAACGAGAAACAGAGCGCCGCCCGCTTCAGGCGGCAGGAGAAAACAGTATGGAAGAAAACAGAGATATGAATGCGGAATATGAAACGGTTTCGGAGGACGGCGTATCCGAGACCGAAGCCGCGGTCTGGCAGGAGACGGCAGACACGTCCGTCGCCGTGTCGGAAAATGCGGAGACCGAGGACAACGGCGGGACGCCCGGTGCCGAAGAGGTGTCCGGCGTGGAGATCGTGGGGATCCGTTTCCGCTCCTCGGGCAAGATCTATTATTTTGATCCGGCGGGGCTTACCTTCGTCCGCGAAGACGATGCCGTGGTGGAAACTGCGCGCGGCATGGAGTACGGCAGGGTTATCACGCCGAATCGGATCGTGCCGCAGACCGACATCGTCCCGCCCCTTCGCCGCGTTGTCCGCGCCGCAACGGCAGAGGATCGGAAGCGCGCCGAGGATAACGCCGTCAAGGAGGTGGATGCCTTCAATGTATGCGTGCAGAAGATCGCACAGCATAAGCTGGAAATGAAGCTGGTGGACGTGGAATATGCGTTCGACAACAGCCGCCTTCTGTTCTACTTTACGGCGGACGGCAGAGTGGATTTCCGCGATCTGGTCAAGGATCTGGCGTCGGTATTCCGCACGCGCATCGAACTGCGGCAGATCGGTATTCGCGATGAGGCGAAGCTGCTCGGGGGCTTGGGCATCTGCGGAAGACCCTTCTGCTGTCACAGCTTTTTGTCGGATTTCGTGCAGGTCTCCATCAAGATGGCAAAGGAGCAGAATCTTTCGCTGAATTCTGCAAAGATTTCGGGTACGTGCGGCAGACTGATGTGCTGTCTGCGCTACGAATCGGAGACCTATGCCGAGGAGATCGCGCGCACGCCGCGTGTGGACGCGCTGGTGGAAACGGCGGACGGCGCGGGCATCGTGACCGAGAATTCCCCCCTTGCAGGGTGGATCAAGGTGCGCCTTGCCGCCTCCCCGGAGGAATCGCCCCGCGTGTATCACCGCGACGATGTGAAGATCCTCAAGCCGTCGGGTGCAAAGGAAGCCTTTTCCGCTCTGGTCAGCGAGGAGCAGGGGCGGGCAGTTTCCCGCCATGCCGAAAAGGAAGCGGCACAGCGCTCCGCATCGGCAGGCAGAAGAATTCCGTCGAAAATGACGGCGGAGCGTCCCCCGCGTGCCGCACGGACATCGGGCGGAGAGGGACGGCAGACGCCGCGCCGCCAGATCCGGAAGCGCGCTTCGTTTGACGCACCCATGCCCGAGGAAGAGCCTTCCCGCGTGACGCGTCCCGCGCAGACGGCGGAGGACAGCGAAAGAGCCGCAGGGGAGCGCCGCCGCAATGAGCGGAAAAACGAACGTTCCGCTTCAGCCCCCGCACAGCGTTCGCAGCAGCCCCGCGATAATGACAATCGCCGTCAGGGAGAACGCCGTGCAAACGCGCAGAATCCCGCAAACGGCGAGAACCGTCAGAACAACCGTCGACACCGCCGTCCGAACAGCGGCGGAAAGGATAATCCGAACATGCCGCCGCGCGATGCAGGCAAGCCGCGCAGCCCGCAATCGGCACCGCAAGCCAAAAACGGTCCCGATCTGCAGAAATAAATTGGTGAATTTGTCTTAGTTTCTTGACAAATGACCGAAAGCATGATACACTGAATGGTAGAATTCATTCTGTAATGTGTACGGAGGTATTGAATGAAACAGAATAATACGTCACGGCATGTCCGCCTTATTGCGGCATTGCTCCTGATCGTCACGGTCTTCGGACTGGTTCTGACCGCCTGCAAAACAAGCGGCGACGGCAACGCGTCCACAACGACAAAGACCACAACCGCGTCGGGCGGCGACGACACCCCGACGGATTCCAACCGTCAGTTAGTCGAATCCCTGTATGGTGATTACGACTTTAACGCCTACGACTTCAAGATTCTTGGTATGGCGAGCGGCTCATGGTGGTACGGCAGCTTTCTCGGCGATACCTTTAACGAGATTTGGTACGAGACCGACAGCGCCGATCCTCTGGAATCCGCGATCTACAAGAGAAACCGTTTGACCGAGGAATTGCTGAACATCACCATCACCCCTGTCTGGGACGGAACCGATTCCACGCAGGATATGGTGCGCAAGGCAATTGAGACCGGCGACACCGATTACGATATCGTGCTGACCTCTTTGTATGAGGCGCTGACCCTTGCAATGGAAGGATACTGCACCAACCTCCTCGAGGTGGAGACGCTGGATCTTTCCAACGACTGGTGGGATCAGAACATGGCGGAGAGCTTCACGCTCTTCCACTCCAAGCTGTACACCATCGCCGGTCACATCAATGTGTACGACGATATGGCAGTGAACCTTCTGATGTTCAACAAGGATATGGTTCAGACCCTGAGCCTCAGCAATCCTTATGACCTTGTGAAGGAGAACAACTGGACCCTTCAGACCATGACCGACATGGCAAAGAAGGCTACCTTTGATACCGGCGACGGCAACATGGGCCCCGAGGACTCCTGGGGCATGTGGATCGGCGGGGGTGCCGGCGTTCTTGCAAGCGGCTTTGATCAGCCTAAGACAAAGCCGAATGAGGAGGGTGTTCCTCAGTTGATGATGGGCGATGAGGCATACGTCAATGCAGCATCTAAACTGTATGAACTGGTGTTCCAGAACGACATCTCCTATCAGGGCGATCTGGATACCGAAGCCCGCGACACCATGTTTTCAGATAACCGTCTGCTCTTCTACTGGATCGTTACCTGCCAGCTGAACAGATACCGCAATACGGACACCGAGTTCGGTATCATTCCGATGCCCATGCGTGACAATACGCAGACCAGATACAGCGGCTCCGTGAACCAGCACTTCTTCTCCTCCTACATCATTCCTGTGTTCAATCAGGAATTGGATCGCACCGGTACGATTCTGGATGTTCTGGGCGGCATGTCCACCGATACGGTGTACAACACCGAGTTCGATACCATGCTCGGCTACGACTCCAAGCTCCTGCGCGATAACGAGTCCAAGAACATGCTGGATATCATCTTCTCCACCAGACAATTTGACTATTCGATCCTGGATATCGGTGATGTGGGCAAGGTCTACAGCACCATGAATACGTGGGGCTCCTTCCAGTACGAATCCGTGTACGATACGTACAAGAGAGGCGCAAACGCCAAGCTGAAGAAGATTATCACTGCCTTTGAGGCATTGCCGTAATCTGAACATACGAATGCAGCCGCACCGTTGAAAAATCAACGGTGCGGTTGCGTTTTTTGCGCTTTTCGATTTGCGGTATTTACGACTGTCCGATTCGCTTTTTTCGTTTTTTTGGCGGGAGCGATTTTCGCAATATGCGGGTCGCGCGGTCGGTAAATCGGGGAAAAGACGGTCAAAAGTGTGCACTTTCTCTGTTTTGCATAAAAATACCGCAAAATTACCGAAAATTTAACCGGAAAAGTGTTTGACTTTTTCGGCATAGTGTGATACAATAGCCACAAAACATGTTGGAGGTATACGATCATGGCATACAAGATTTCCGATGAGTGCATTGCTTGCGGCGCTTGCGCTGCTGAATGCCCCGTTGAAGCAATTTCCGAGAAGGACGGCAAGTACGAGATCAATGCTGACGAATGCATTGAGTGCGGTGCTTGTGCCGATACATGTCCTGTCAGCGCACCCGCTAAGGACTGATTCCTACATCGGATATCCTTTGGCAACGGACAGTGCCGCGCAGAGCATATGCGTCTGCGCATGAGACTGTGAAAACCGCATTTTGCGTTTTTTAACACCTCACCTGTCCGATTCCTATAGGCGGCGCCGCTTAGGCGCAACGGAAAGGGGAGGCGTCTGTATCAATGGACGCCTCCCCTTTGAAAAGCCATGCGCCTGTTTTACGGCAGTGCGCTTTCAATATTTTTACGATTTTTTTACGGGGAAGGGGGACAGACGGGTGTTTGTGATTGACCGCGATCAAGTCGAGCCGAAAATGTGTTCGTCGGGCGAGGACGAAATGCAGAGTGTGCTTTGCGCGGACGCACGGGGAGCGTCCCTTTCGTCCGAGCTTCCCGATTCGCCCGTTTCACCTGCTTTGCCCGATTTGCGTGACGAATCCCGCGAGATCCGAACCGAGATCAACGACGGGCTTGTTATTACAGAGCGCCGCGACGGCTTGACCTTTGGGACGGACGCACTTCTGCTTTCCGCATTTGTGCGGCGCAGTCCGCGTTCGGTCGGCGTGGAGCTGGGATGCGGCACGGGAGCGATCTCCCTGCTCTTGGCAAAGCGGAACAAGCTGTCGTGTATCCATGCGCTGGAGCTGGTTCCTGCGCTGGCGGCGCTGACCGCGCGCAATGCCGAGGACAACGGGCTTTCCTCCCGCGTGATCGCGCATTGCGCCGATGTCCGCACCTGGCGATTTGATTCTGCGGACGTCGTTTTTTCCAACCCGCCGTATTATGTCTGTCAGGGGCGCGCGTCGGAGCATGCGCTCCGTCAGATCTCGATGCATGAGATGAACGGCACGTTGAGCGATTTCTGCCGCACCGCCGCCGGAATGCTGCGCTACGGCGGCTTGTTTTACACGGTCTGCCGTCCGGATCGCACGGTCGATCTGTTTTGCGCCATGCGGCAGGCGGGTCTGGAACCCAAGGTTGCACAGGCGGTCTG
>USTB01000039.1 GCA_900557635.1 uncultured Eubacteriales bacterium | reverse complement strand
CCGCCAACGGTGCGCGAGGGAATTGTGGTGAACGTCGCGGAAATGCGACTTTACTATTATCCACCCGGCAGCAACACGGTTGAGGTGCTGCCTATTGGCATCGGTCAGGCCGGGCGCGAAACGCCGCGTAACTGGGTAACCGCCGTTGAGCGCAAGCAGGAAGAGCGGGTGCGCGTGGGCATCGTGGGGGAGATCTACGTAAAATTCTCTCCGCTCGGCAACAACGGCTTGGAGGACTTTCTGGTGGCGCAGGGCGCGGAGACCGTGATGCCGGGACTGCTTGACTTTTGCCTGTATTCGGTTTATAATTCGATTGCAGACCGTAAGCTGTACGGCGTTGCTCCCGTCAAGGCGGCGGGTGCGCGCATTCTGTATCGCTTTCTGACCCGCAAACAGCAGGACATGATCGACTGCATCCGCGAACACGGTGTGTTCCGCCCCATGGCGCCGTTTGACGAAACCCGCGCAGGCATTCGCGGCATCATCGGCATCGGCGCAAAAATGGGAGAGGGCTGGCTCCTGCCCGCCGAAATGGTGGAGCTGATCCACGGCGGCGTGAGCAATATCGTGTGCGCACAGCCGTTCGGCTGTCTGCCCAACCACATCATGGGCAAGGGCGTGATGAAGCCCCTCAAGGAGCGCTTCCCCGGCGTCAATATCGTGGCGGTGGACTACGACCCCGGTGCTTCCCGCATCAATCAGGAAAACCGCATCAAGCTGATGCTTGCCAACGCCATGCGGGCGCAGAAATCGCACGGCAGTCCCGAGAATACCGAAATTGAAAAGGAGAAGAACGCATATGTCATGGCGTGAAAAGCTGATCCGCTTTATGTACGGACGGTACGGGCGGGATACCCTCAATACCTTTTTGTTTGTGTGTACCCTGATCTGTCTTGTCTTATCGTCGGTCTTTCGATTTGTAGCTCCCGCACGGGCAATCCTGTCCCTTTTGAGCCTTGCGCTCATGAGCTGGTACATTTTCCGCACCATGAGCCGCAGTTATGCCCGCCGACAGGCGGAAAACCGCGCGTTTTTGCGGGTATTCGGTCCGATTCGGGATTGGTTCTCCCTGCAGTACCGCCGCGCGCGTGATTGCCGCTCTTATGTCTATCGGCGGTGTCCCAAGTGCCGCGCCGTTCTGCGCCTTCCCCGCCGTGCCGGACGGCATACGGTGCGTTGTCCGCGCTGTTCACATTCATGGGAAACACGGGTCTCGGGCAATGCCCGCAAGACCAAGTAACGGAGGTTCGCAGGATGATCGAAAAGAAAAAGCGACAAAAACGACTGCGCAGAGGCGCGCGCCCTCTCCTGTCCCTTTTGCTTGCCGTCACCGCCGCCCTTGCCGTTGTCGGCTGTGCGGGAAATGATGTCGGTCAAGGCTCGGACGTAACGACGGTGACCGATGCCCTCTCCGAGTATATCTGGCAGACCGTGGAGACCGAGCCGCCGCAAAAGGGCGATCCTGCGGTCACGGCAGATTACGCCGCCATGAGCAGTGCGGCACAGCCCTCGCAGGCGACCTTTGCCGCGTTCACCCTGCTGTGTGACGCGATTCGGGAGCACCGCGCAGAAATATCCGCCTTTGACGGCGCCGAGGTCGAAAACTGCCGCACCCTGCTGGCACGGACGCCGCTCGCCGATCTGGTGTCGGAGTCGGAATTCAACGCTGAGAGCGGCACGCTTTTCCTGACCTATTCCATGGAAGCCGACGAATGCGCGCGCCGCATCGCCGCTCTGGACGAGGTCGTTTCGGCATGCATGGCAAAAAGCACCCCCGCCGTCGCATCCGATGCGGGCACGGCGCTGGCACTGTACCGCACGGTAGCGTCCCTGCCGTTCTCCTATGACGAGGAAACCTCCCTGTACGAATGCGCCGTGGCGGGAAAATATACTGCGGGCGCCATGAATCAGCTTTACGTCCTGCTTCTGTGCGGAAGCGGTCTGGATGCGGTCACGGTGGGTACGGCGGAAAGCACCTGCATTACTGCCGCCGCATGCATCGACGGCGCATGGTATCATTTCAATCCCGCATACGAAAGCTCCGATAACGTGGGGAGCAACCTGTGGTATTTCGGCATGACCGATGCCGAGGCGAACGCGGTCACGGCGGGCGCGGCGGTCGTTTTGCCCGCACTGACCGTGCACCAGCCGCCCGTCACGGACGAGCCGTCCGACGGCGAAGAGCCTGTCGTATCGGATACTGCGCAGCCCCCCGCCGAACCGAACGACACCTCGGAACCCGCCGATCCGATTGAGCCGTCCGCATCGACGGTCAATCTGACCCCTGCGTGCGACAGCCCGCGCTTCTCCGCACTGCGCGGATGCAGTTCATGGAGCCTCGACGGCGGCGATATCGTCATCGTCAACGACGGTGCCGAGGAAATCCGCATTTCCCTCGCGGCACAGTAATTCTTATCATATATCAATATTTTGCTATCAACGCATCCAGTCAATACGGAGGAAATCATATGGCAGCAACTAAGGTGGGCTTTGTGTCCCTCGGATGCCCCAAAAACCAAATCGATACCGAGGTCATGCTCCATCATCTGGCGGACGCCGGATATGAGATCGTGTCGGAGGACATCGAAGCCGACATCGTGATCGTGAATACCTGTGCCTTCATCGAAAGCGCAAAGCAGGAATCCATCGACAGCATTCTCGATGAAGCATGGCTCAAAAAGAAAAATCTGAAGGGACTCATTGTCACGGGATGCCTCGCAGAACGGTATCGGGATCAGATCTTAGAGGAAATGCCCGAGGTGGACGCCGTGCTCGGCGTCGGCTCTCTGCACAATATCGTGGAGGCGGTCCGACAGGTGGAAAAGGGACAGAAGTATACATCCTATTGCCCCAACGACCAACTGCGGCTCGGCGGCGACCGCATCGTTTCCACCCCCGAATATATGGCATATCTCAAGGTGGCGGAGGGCTGTGACAACCGATGCACCTACTGCGCCATCCCCAACATCCGCGGACGCTTTCGCTCCCGTCCCATCGAGGAGCTGACCGAGGAGGCGGCAGAGCTGGAAAAGCTGGGCGTGCAGGAATTGGTCATCGTGGCGCAGGATACCTCCCGCTACGGACTGGATTTGTACGGCGAATACCGCCTGCCCCGCCTCATTCAGGCAATCACCCGCGCCACGAGCATTCCGTGGATCCGCCTGCTCTATTGCTATCCCGATAAGATCACCGACGAGCTGATCGCCGAGATCCGCGATAACCCCCGCGTGGTCAAATACATAGATCTTCCCATTCAGCACATTTCCGACAGCGTCCTGCGCCGCATGAACCGTCACGGCGATGCGAACATGATCAGGGATGCCCTGCGCCGCCTGCGGGAAGCCGTTCCGGATATCGTCATCCGCACCACTGCCATCGTCGGCTTCCCCGGCGAGACCGAGGAGGACTTCACCGCCCTGTGCGAATACATCAAGGATACCCGCTTCGAGCGCTTCGGCGCGTTCCCGTACTCCCGCGAGGAGGATACGCCTGCCGCCGAAATGCCCGATCAGATCGACGAACAGGTCAAGCAGGATCGCTACGATACCATCATGACCATCCAGCTCGATATCGCCGAGGCATATAACCGCGCGCAGATCGGCAAGACCGTGCAGGTGCTCTGCGAGGGCTACGACCCCATCGCCGAGGTGTATTACGGCAGAAGCGCGGCGGATGCGCCCGAAATCGACGGAAAGATCTATTTTCAATCGAAAAAGAAACGCAAAGAGGGCGAATTTGTCAACGTAAAGCTCACCGATGTGCAGGATTATGACCTGAGCGGAATCGCACAATAAGCAGAACACTTTCCCTC
The DNA here is from genome assembly GCA_900557635.1 of uncultured Eubacteriales bacterium. The sequence goes on along the minus strand of USTB01000039.1, from coordinate 3,337 downwards.
CCGCAGCATAGGATAATATCGGGAGCGCAAAAATGCGCTGCCGAGAAAATAAGAACGGGAGGACACGAAAATGCCTTGTCTGTGCAATCTGTTAAACGATAACCTCATTTGGTTGGTGCTCATCGCGCTGATCGTTCTGTATTTCTGCAACTACGACTCTTCCGACTGCGGCTGCAATCCCTGCGGATGCAATCGCTGAGCGCATAGCCGGATACTGAAAACAAAGGACAGCGGGACGTCGGATTCATTCCGACGCCCCGCAAAACTTTTTGCACCGATTTTTGCCCCCGCCTGCCGCATTCCACCCGCACAAAACACAAAAATCAGCAGACATGCGTCCCTTTCCGCACGGAAATGCAAGCAATGCGTAAAAATGTCGAAACGGAAAAAGAAAATGCATTGCGCGGTATAATTCCTCTTGCTTTACAAATAATAACATCACGATTTGATGACAAAAGGAGATTTATATATGAAAGCAACAGGAATAGTCCGCCGCATCGATGATTGCGGTATAATAACACAAAGAGGATTATGCCGCATAAACACTGGGGTTTTGCTGATTTTGTCCAAGAATTAGGTTCGAGGCCCGGGCATAATTCGACTTTAATATGCCCGAAAGGAGGAGCCAATTTATAGGCAGCCGAGCAAAACATATTTAATAACCTGTCACACAGAGAAGCCGAATGAGCACTGAAACTCATTCGGCTTTTCCTATTTCGAGGAGGATAAGGATGAAAAAACAAGGTGTACTGATTTACGATGATGTGATCGGTCGGATGGACATCCGTTTCGGACCACTGGATTACTATGGCGGCCTTCACTGCGGAGAACGACTGGAGGTGCTGCTTGACGGAGAGTGGATCCCGACGAGAATCGAACTCGGTGAGTTCTGGTATCTCAGAGGAGTGAGGTTGTCCAGGATAAACGGATTGATCGTAAGAATTGAAGACTGATACCTGTTGACGACGGAAAAGTCGTCTTTTTTATTATTCCGGGAAAGGAGGCGCTGATGTTGAAATGCTTGATGAAGTATGAATGGGTAAAGCTCCGAAGAGATACCCTGCCGGCCGGCAAAGGTATTATGGGTGCCTGGGCAAAGCTTGCCGCCCGAGCTGCATTTCGCAAAGGACATGCCTCCTACTGTGGCCATAAGAACGCTGTGAGCCCCGGAATGTGGTCCGGAGGTATTGTTGGGCTGAAGAGTATTCTCGGCATCAAAAGCCGCGTACAGGCTTTAGAGATACTGGATAAGCTGTCAGACCTCGGTTATCTGAAATACACGCTGGACAGCAAAACCAAAAAGCTGACCTATCAATTAACGGATTGGGTCGTAAAATGCTCCGGCGAGGAATGCATGAACGGAACCGTGTATGCCACAGACGGTTTTGGGTTTCTCTGCCTCCCCCGCAATATTACGCAGCGACTTGCCGAGGAGCGATATATATTTGATGAAGCAGACGCATGGCTGGATCTCTGGTGCCACACAGTATCAGAGGAACCGGGAAATACGTTTTCTTTTATGGCGCCGGCTGTTCAATACGGCAATTACGGTGCCATATTAACGATGGAAAAACTGGGTCAGCGCTGGGGCTGGGAAAAGACAAAGGTATGGAGATTTTTCAAAAAGCACGGGGATGTCTTTGCACTGTACCGTCTTCCCGGCTCTTACGGCTGCCTCGTTTTCAATAAATCGTATCCGATGGATACTGAGGTTTCCTTGCCTGAGCAGGCAGAATTCCTGCGTATTCTTGACGAAATACGTATTTGGGGTGCAAATACGCACAAGGTAGGCAGTGACAATGAACATATTAACCGGCTGGTCGCATGGTACAGCAGAAATGCCGTGGAAAAGTCGATTGGCAATGTGGAAGAAAATCGCGTTGCACTTTCGGACAGTATAATACGCGCGTATTTTTCTCCGTGTTGGAACTGTAAGAATTGTGAGTATGTCTGCCGGAGTAAAGGGTATTTCGATCTCAAGGTACAGGAAACGAATAAAATCCGCGGACCGTGCAGGCCGACGGATATCACCAAAATCGCAAAGGAGATGTTTTATCATGAGCAAACAGGATGAGCTGCAATATGAGCAGCAGGAAAAACGAATACAAGCGCAGTCAGACGCTTTTATCACACTTCTGACAAAGCGAGGCATCTTGGGAGACAGCCGGATCGACGACGCACAAAAGCGTGCTGCCAGACAGGAAAAGACGAAAAACTGTTATCACAACACGCTGATGCTTCTCCAGCACTATCGCACGCTGGTGTGGATGCTGGAATGCTTCCCCGAGACGGTTGCCACCGAGCTTGATCGGCCGTTTGAAGGCGTGGACAAGCTGATCGAGGATGTGGATGTCGAGGTGGCGCTGGGCAACAAGAAACTCGAAAGCCGGATGCAGGGTATGCAGAAATCCCGTCTGTTGATGGATCGGCTCAACGAGGCACTGACCGTGCTCCGAAAGAAGCCGGACAACGGCGAACGGCTGTATAATCTCATCTACACAACCTACATAGCGCCGGAGGCGCTCAACCATCAGGAGGTATTGTATCGCCTAAACCTGTCGTCGCGGAACTTTTATCGCTATCGCCAGCAGGCCATTTCTGTTCTTTCCATTCGCTTGTGGGCGACAGCTGCGCCGGATGTGGACTTTTGGCTGGAGATGCTGACGCTTCTGGAAGGGCTGAAATGAGGTGAGCTTTGAGAAGTATTTCACTCGACTCCATTGAAATGTTGGCAGATTTATCTGTGAACATTTCAACAAAGCCCTTGATTTTTCTCTCGCGTTGTAGTATAATATCCATTGAAAAGTAGCATGATAATACCAGCAAGTTTTCAATGGAGGTTGGGTTATGGAAATAAAACGAGATCGCTATTTGAAGAAAATCATCTCCTTTATGTGGGATGGTCAGGTAAAGGTGATCACCGGCATCCGCAGATGCGGCAAGTCCTATCTGCTTCGCAATCTGTTCAAGAGCTACCTTCTCGGTGAGGGTGTTGCCGAAGATCATATTCTGTCCTTTGAGTTGGACTTGACCCGTGATATTCGCTATCGCAATCCGTTGGAGCTTGCGGCTCATGTCCGGGAGATCGTAGAACACAGTACAGACCAATATTATCTCTTTGTAGACGAGATTCAGATGTCCGACGAAGTTCCGAATCCCTATAATCCGGACGGAAAGAAGATTACCTTCTACGACGCGCTCAACGATTTGAAGTCCTTGTCCAACTTAGACATTTATGTGACCGGAAGCAACTCCAAAATGCTGTCCTCTGATATACTGACCGAGTTCCGGGGGCGCAGCGATGAGATCCGTGTGCATCCGCTTTCCTTTGCCGAAT
>USTB01000038.1 GCA_900557635.1 uncultured Eubacteriales bacterium | reverse complement strand
GGTCAGCTCCAATATGAACACCGAACTGCCCTCAAAATCCTGCGTGCGCAGGGTCTCGAGCTGTTTCTTTGCAGTGTTGTAGCCGGCATCCGGATCGTATGTCGGGGTGGGGTCGTCGGTGGTGTCCGGCACCTTGGTGGTTACATCGCCGGAATCGGACGGGGATGCGGTTGTGGTCGTGTCCGAATGATCCCTGTCCGGAAAGGTGATGATCCCGCAACCCGTCGGCAGTACCGACAGAAGGAGCATACACGACAGCAGTCGTATGCCGCGTCTCATTTTTTTGACTTTCATCATTGCATACCGTTGCTCTTGATCACAAAAGCGTCTTTCTTTTTTTGAGTGAATGACGGACCGTTCCGATATTATTATGCGTCCGTTCGGCACAAATGAACCGAGCGGGTGCAAAAAAGCGGGACGGTGTTTTCACCGCCCCGCGTCATCGGTATGAACGGGTGCGGTTTTGCTCTGAAATACCGCAGACCTCAATCCGTCGTTATGCTTTTTTATAGACCGTGCCCTGCGGCGTATCGATGAGGGTGATGCCCTGCGCGGCAAGCTCGGCGCGGATGGCATCGGCTTTGGCAAAGTCACGCGCCTTCTTTGCGGTGGCGCGCTCTTCGATCTTGGCAAGCACGGCGGCGTCTGCCTCTTCGGCGGGCGCTTCCTCGGCTTCGGGCACACGGTCGAGATCCAGTGCCAGCACCTCGTCCATTTTCAGGATCGCCTGATACAGCGCGTCGCTCTTGGTGTCGAACTTGGCGGCATTCCAGCAAATGCCCAGTGCGCGTGGAATGTTCAGATTGTCGCTGATCGCCTCGCCGAATTCGGAGAGGAAGCCCTCCACGGTTCCGTCGGGCAGTTCTCCTGCGGCACCCTTGTGCTTTTGCACCGCACTGCGGAGATTGCGCAGGGATTTTTTAGCGCCGTCCATGCCCTCAAAGGTGAAATTCAGCTTGGAGGCGTAGTGCGCATTCAGGCAGAAGTAACGGAAATCGAGCGGATCGTAGCCGCGCTCCATGAGCTGATCGATGGTGTAGGTGTTGCCGAGGCTCTTGGACATTTTGCCGTTGTTCACGAGCATGAATTCGCCGTGTACCCAGAAACGTGCGGCGGGATGTCCCAAAAGTCCGTAGGTCTGTGCGATCTCGTTTTCGTGGTGGATCGGAATATGATCCACGCCGCCTGTGTGGATGTCGAATTCCTCACCCAGATATTTCAGACCCATGGCGGAGCATTCGATGTGCCAGCCTGGGTAGCCCATGCCCCACGGGGACGGCCACTGCATAATATGCTCCTTCGGCGCTTTTTTCCAGAGCGCAAAGTCTGCGGGATGGCGCTTCTCGGTGTTGACCTCCACACGCGCACCTGCCTGCTGATCGTCCAGATTGATGCCCGACAACTGACCGTACTGCGGGAATTTGGAAATGTCGTAGTAGATGCCGTCCGAGGTCTCATAGGCGAAGCCGCGCTCCTCCAGTGCCTGCACGAATTCGATCATTTCCGGAATATGCTCGGTCGCGCGCGCGATGATCTCGGGGCGGGAAATGTGCAGTCGGTCGATGTCGCGCAGGAACACCCCGGTGTAATATGCAGCGATCTCCAGCGGATCCTTTTTCTGCTCTCTGGCGGTTTTCGCCATTTTGTCCTCACCGCTGTCGCCGTCGCTCACCAGATGTCCCACATCGGTGATGTTCATGACGTGGCGAAGCTGATAGCCGTTCCATTTCAGGGTACGGCGCAATTCGTCCATGAAGATATATGTGCGCAGATTTCCGATGTGCGCGTAGTTATACACGGTGGGACCGCAACTGTAGATGCGGACGGTATTGCCCTCTGCGGGCGCAAATTCCTGTTTTTCGTGTCCTAAAGTATTATACAGTTTCATTTGTTGCCTTCCAACTCCTTGATCTTCTTTTCCAATAGCTCCATTTTACGGCGCAGACGGCAGATCTCCTGCGCCACAGGGTCGGGAATATGCACCTGATCCAGGTCAGCCTCCGTCACCCGTTTATTCTCCCGTCGAACCACGCGCGCGGGGATGCCCACAGCCGTACAGTTGTCGGGAATGGCGTCCAGCACCACGGCGTTCGCGGCGATTTTTACATTGTCTCCGATGGTAAAGGGGCCTAGGACCTTTGCGCCTGCGCCCACCATCACATTGTTGCCGAGCGTCGGGTGGCGTTTTCCCACATCCTTGCCGGTTCCTCCCAGCGTTACGCCCTGATACAGGGTACAGTTATCGCCCAGCTCCGCCGTTTCTCCGATGACGACCGCGCTTCCGTGGTCGATGAACAGACCGCGTCCGATCTTCGCACCGGGATGGATCTCGATCCCCGTGAGAAACCGCGCCGCCTGACTGACCAGCCGTGCGGCAAAGAACAGCTTCTTTTCGTACAGAACATGCGACAGGCGATATGCAAGCACTGCATGAAGCCCCGAATAGAGAAGCAATACCTCCGCCTTGTTGGTAGCGGCAGGGTCGCGCTCCTGAATGACCCGCACATCTTCGCGGATCTCATTCACGATTCTGAGGATGGAACGCACAAGCTCGCTCTGAGATTGTTTTTTCATGCAAGGAAACACTCCTTCGGTTTCGTTCGGTGCGGATGCACGCACGGCGGTATGTGCCGCTTCTGCGCCGTCCGCCCGAGCCGTATCAAAAAGCAGGAATCTGTCCGGGATCGTATCCGCATGGACAAATTACTCACTCTACATTATATAACGGTTTCGCGGTTTTGTAAAGGGGTTGCAGGAAAATTCATGAAATCCGACGCGAAAAAGGCGCTGTGCGACTTCTGCCGAAACGATTGACAACCCCGCTACTTTGTGGTATGATAGATGAAACAAAACCGAAACGCGCGGATCACCGTATGCGTTTCGGGTATCGGATACCAAACGGAGGTTATTGCAAAATGGCAGAAGAATTTCTCGGAGACGACGTTCTGACCCTGGTGGATGAGGACGGCACCAATATCGAATTTCAGCAGATCGGAAGCTGTGAGCAGGACGGCAAGGTGTACTTCGCACTGGTTCCCGTGGAGGACAACGAGAACGACGAGTACGTGATCCTGAGACAGGAAGCTGACGAGAACGGTGAGCCGACCTATGTGACCATCGACGACGATGAGGAGTTCGATCGGATCGCAGATCTGTTTGACGACATGCTCTTCGGCGAAATGGACTACGACGAACCGTCCGACAACAATTGACCTGACGCGACCGAGCGCTTCAATCACGGTTTGCCGTCGGCGTCTGAACGACACAAAGCTACCGTATGCGGGATCGGTTGAAACAGCCGATCTGCATGCGGTAGCTTTGTGTTTGCGCTATGCCCGCGTCGAGGAGCCGTCCGCCTTCGGCTGACGGCACGGTAACGGCGGCACGCCGCCGTTACCTTACAGACGCGGCAAGCCGCGCCTGCCCCGACGCGGGGCGCAAAGTCTGCGCAAACCCAAAACGGTTCCCGGAGAACTTTTCGCGTATTTCTCTCTTTAAGAAAATATTGCTTGACAAAGGGGAGAGGGTGTGATAACATAGCCTTAGATTTCCGCGCGATGAAAATAACGGAAAACGCGCGGGCAAAGCAAAAGAAAGGAGCCGAATTTTACGGCAGATTCTTCATGGAAAAACTGATTTATGCGGCACCGGAGAGTGCCGGAAGGGAAACGGGAACCATTGACCATCCCTTTTCCTCTGTTACGGCAGTACGCGATTGGATCCGCGCAAAGCGAAAGAAGGGCAAGCTGACAGACCGCACGGTCCGCGTCATTTTGCGCGGCGGCGTGTATCCCGTCACCGAAGCTCTGGAGCTTACCGAGGAGGACAGCGACGTAATCTGGTGCGCCGCTGAGGGAGAAGAGGTCGTGCTCGAGGGCGGACATATCCTCAGCGCCGAGCAATTCGTGCCGATCGATCCCGAGACGGCGAAATACCTGAAATCGAAAGCGGCGCGCGGCGCAGTCCTGCAGTGCGATCTGCGGGCTGTCGGCATTGATATCGAGACCCTTTCCGAAAAGACGGAATTCTTCGAGGGCGCGGAGCGCAAGACCATTGCACGCTATCCGTCCCACGACTTTTTACGCGGTCCTGCGGGACTGCATGAGCAGAAGGACATTCCGGACGTTACGGGTATCGTGGGAAGCTGGCATTCGGTGCAGGGCGTGGTCTTGCAGGGATATTTCCCCATTGACTATTGGCGGCACGAAGCAAAGGTGCTGTCGTATGATCGGGAAAAGAAAACGTTCGAGCTGTCCAGCGACGAGCTGCGCACCGGCTCTCCCTTCATTTTTTATAATGTGTTCGACGAGCTGAGCGAGCCTGGCGAGTATTACATCGACCGCGAAAACGGCATGCTTTATGTCTATCCGGACGAGGGCTTTGCCACCGAGCGTCTGGTTCTCTCCCACACGGAGGGCGCTGTCATCCGTATGACGCAGGCGCACGATATCACATGGCGCGGCATCACCGTGGAGGGCGGTCGCGGCAAGGGCATCGAGGGTAAGGGCGAACGTCTGTGCGTGGACGGCTGTACCGTGCAGAACGTGTTTGAGTGCGGCGTGGAGCTGATCGGTTGCGGACACCGCATCGTCAATTGCGAGATCCGTTCCATCGGCGCTTCGGGCACCGTGGTGAGCGGCGGCGATTGCAGAACCCTGCGTCCTGCCGAGATCGTGGTGGACAACAACCACATTCACCATTATTCTCAGCGCTCCGGCACCTATAATGCGGCGGTATCGTGCAGTAACTTCATCGAGGCGGGCTTCCGCATCTCGCATAACTGCATCCACGATTCCATCCATAACGGCATCATGGTCGCTTCGGGCGATACCTTCGTGGAATACAACGAGATCTATAACGTGTGCACCGAGGCAAACGATGCCGGCGCCATTTACTTCGGCAGATGGGAAATCCAGAATCTGGTGTTCCGCTACAACTACATCCACGATATCTATAACCGTTACGGCTTCGGCAATCCGCACGCTATCTACAACGACGACGGCGGCTCGGGCAAGGTGGCATACGGAAACGTCATGCTGCATATCGCGGGCGACGGCTTCGCGTTCGGCGGCGGCAACAACAATGTGATGTACAACAATATCATGATCGACTGCGGACGCCCCCTGTCCTACGACTCCCGCCAGTATTACGGCGGCTGGGAGCACGATTGGACCGAGTTCCCCGGCGGACTGGACTGGCGATTCCTGTATAACAACAAGAGCTATCTGTCCCATTCCTGGGTGGTTCGGTATGCGCGTCTGGGCACCATGCGGTGCACCGGCGTGGAAAACCGCGAAAGCCGTTTCATGGCGGGTGCGGTGGGCAACGCGGCGTACTACGGCAATGTGGAGGTCGCCTGCAAATGGAACCGTAACATCGAGGATCCCACGGCAAAATTTATCACCTGCCGCGACAATCATACCTACGCCTCAGTTGCCGATGTCGGCTTTGCGGATTATGCCACGGGCGATCTGAATCTCCGTCCGGATTCCCCCGTTTTTGCGGACATGCCCTTCTTTGTCGCCGTTCCGTTTGACGAAATCGGTTTGCGGCACTGATCTGAACGAAAGGAAAGACGATTATGCGTAAGATAAAAGACACCCTCACCTTGGTCAAGGACGGGGTATGCGAATATAAGATCCGAATTGCAACACCCATGGAGCCGGCATCCAACGAGCTGGAGGTGGCGCAGGCTGTCGCCCGCCTCATCGAAGCCGCAACCGGCGTGATGCCCGAGATCGATGAGGCGAAGCCCGATAACTGGCAGTACCATGAGATCCTTGTGGGCAAGACCATCCGCGAGGACGACAACCTGAAGATCGACCGCGACGGCATGGAGCAGGACGACTGCGAAATCGTTCTGCGCAACGGCAAGATTGTGCTTGCCGCCGCAACCGACGACGGTCTGTGGGCTTGCGCCGCACGCTTTGCCAAGCAGTTCGTGGGCTATGACACCGAGACCATGAGCGAAGTGAAAAAGCAGAAGGCGCTCACGCCGTCCCTGCCTTATTTCACCGAGACCGGAAACGGCGACCTTCCGTATCAGACCATGCTGGAGGATACCGTGCGCCGCACGGTGGGCGTTTCGGACGGTCCCGTGTGCTACTCCTCTCCCGCTGTGTATGAGCGTCTTTTGGGCGCCGCGCGCGGAATGGCTGCCGATCAGAATCGCAAGGTGCGCCTGATCCACAATTCCCGTCTTGCCCCCTGTAACTGCCCCGCTTGCCAAAGAGCCGCCGAGGAGGAGGGAACGCCCTACGGTGCATATTTCCGCGCCGTGGCAAAGATCGCCGAGACCTTACAGCCTCTGTGGAAGGAACAGCGTGTGCAGATCGCGGCTTATATGGAGACCCTCACGCCGCCCGCACAGCTCGTTTTCCCGGAGAATGTGGACGTTCTGGTGTGCGATCCCAAGCTGGTCTCCGCCAAGGCGATCAACGATCCGTCCTGCAAGACCAACCGCGCGTTTGCCCGCGTTCTGAAAAAGTGGACGTCCGTCGCTCGGGTTCAGGTGCTTGATTTCACCTCGGATTATTACTACTATCCCGCGCCCCTGCCCAACTATTTCACCGTGCGCGAGAATGTCCGTTACTACGCCTCTCTCGGCGTGCGCGGTGTGTATCTGCAGTGGAACACCGTGCAGGCGGGACTGGAATTCGGTCCTGCGCGCAAGAAGGTGTACCGCGCTCTGCTCTCCGACCCTATGATGAGCGAGGAGGATTACAGTGCGCTGTGGCAGACCTCTCTGGCTCGCGCCTACGGCTACGGGCATGCGGACGATATGCGCGTGTACATGGAGCTGATGGATGCCGCCGCCTCTGAGGACTACACCGTGGTCAGCCGTCCCGCACAGGTGGTTCCCGTGCGTGTGCTGAGCCGCGAGGGCGACCGTTGCACCTATGACCTTTCGGTGATGAGCGAGGCATATCGCCTGTGGGATCACATTCATCCGTACTGCGAAGCATCGGCGCGTTCTCAGGTCTACCTGAGCCAGATGCTCTTCAACCGCTATCAGTCCCGCCCCGAGTCCCATGCCTTCGTGCAGTTCTCGGAGTGGTTCACCGATGCTATCGGCAATTTCGATAAGACCGACGTGATCAATACCTTGATCGATCAGGCAAAGTCCGAATAAGCAACTCTGCGTCCGGTCTGTTCTGATGTCGCATGGCGCGACAGCACCAAATTATAATACGATCTCGGGATGCCGTTTGCCGTATCCCGAGATTTCTTTTGGCGTCGGTTTGTGCGGGTTTCGCACAGTTCTTCGCGCAGACTACGCGCGGGTTTCGCACAGACTTCGCGCCCCGCGTCG
>USTB01000037.1 GCA_900557635.1 uncultured Eubacteriales bacterium | reverse complement strand
CGAGGTCGGAGGGAGCGGTCACAGTGACCTTCTCGCCGATATCGTTAATGGTGATATCGGCAGATACGGTGACCTCGGCAGGCTCGGTGGAGACTGTACCGGAGTCGGAATCGCCGTCAGCTATCAGAGATGCATCGAGGGAGAGCTTTGCTGCAAACTCTGCCGTAAATGCGTTCTTTGCATTGTCCACCGTGCAGGTCAGAACGATGTTGTCGAACTTAATCTTCTCAAGATAATCATAAATCTGGCTCGGATCGGTGGGAAGGGTCGAGATCATGCTGTCGGAATCGCCGAAGTCGCCGGTGGAAACTGCGGGCATATTATCGACTACGAGCTTGACGATGTCCATGACATTCTGCGAGGTGATGGTATATTTTGCAACATACACATCCTTTTCGGGATTGCTGTACTCGGGCTTAATGTTCTCTTCGACATATGCGGTGAGCAGCTGTACGAGCTTGTTGACCTCTTCGGAGTTCTCACCGTTGGTGTACTCGGCGAACAACTCCTCAAGCTTCAACTCTTCATCGGAAAAGTCTTTCACGTACTTGCCGGAACCGTCATCGGTGTAGAGCTTTGTGCCGTCGATGTAATACTTCTGGCTGCTCTTCTGACCCATGGCAGAGGTGTCGAGCTGTACGGACGCCTGCTTGATCACGCCGTCCTCAACGAGGGCATCGATTAATGCGGCAAAGTCCATCTTGAAGGTGGAGCCGTCTCTTGCAACGGTCAGGGACACGTTGGCGGCGGCAGACAGTCCGTTTTCGAGAATGCCCTTGAACTTGACGTCGGTAGCCTTAAAGAGGTTGTCGTATTCTTCCTCGGTCAGCTCCGTTTTGGTGTCGGCGGAGGTTTCCGCAGACTTATTGTCGGGTTTTGCATCTTTGTTCACTTCATTGTCCTTGTCACAGCTGACCATAGCAAACATAAATACTACGGCAAGCAGAAGGGCAAGAATTTTTGAAATCTGCTTCATGCTTTGATACCTCATTTCTGTATTCCGCCGATACCGTGTGGAACAGCATATCCGTGGTCATGCCATTATAGCAAAAAATTTTCAAATTGTCAAGCAAACTCGAAAAAATTGAGCCTTGTCCGTGCGATGCCTCGGTCGCTTTCTGCATTGCGCATGTTTTCGTGCGCCGTCACATACAAATGAAGTGAACAAACGGAAGCATCGGAGGGATGAAAAAGTGATAAGACATGACCGTAATACAGTCGGTATCCGCCGAAAACAGGGCGGGGGATTCCGACGACTCGGCGCGTTGGTATTCGTATTTGCCGTTGCGGCGGCATTTTCCTTGGGCATCTTTGCGGAATGGGACTGGGAGCCGCAGGCGCGCAGTGCAATTTTAATGGAAGCGCATACGGGCGAGGTTCTGTTTGAACGGAACGCGGACGAAGCACTGCCTCCGGCATCCGTGACCAAGGTCATGACCCTGCTTTTGGTGATGGAGGCGGTGGACTCGGGGAAGATATCCATGTCGGATCAGGTGCAGATCTCGGAGCATGCGGCATCCATGGGCGGGTCGCAGATCTTTCTGGAAGTCGGTGAGACTATGACCGTGGAGGAGCTTGTGAAATCGGTGGTGGTCGCCTCCGCCAACGATGCGGCGGTGGCGCTGGCGGAATTTACCGAAGGCTCGGAGGCGGCGTTTGTGGATCGGATGAACGAACGCGCCGCACAGCTCGGCATGAAGAATACGCATTTTGAGAACACGAACGGGTTGGACGACAATGTGACGAATCACGTTACGTCCGCCCGCGATATTGCCATCATGTCGGCGGAGCTGATGCGTCACCCTGACATCTTTCGGTTCACCACCATCTGGCAGGATACGGTGCGCAACGGCGCATTCACCCTGACCAATACGAACCGCCTCATTCGGTTCTATCGCGGCGCGACCGGACTGAAAACCGGCTCCACCTCCAAGGCGGGCTACTGCATCAGTGCAACGGCGGAGCGGGACGGCGTGTCGCTCATCGCCGTGGTGATGGGCTCTCCCACACGGGACGTGCGCAACGCCGTGGCAAAGCAGATGCTGGATTACGGATTTTCCCGCGTGAGCTATTATCGGGATGCGGGATGCGAGGTGGGTTCGATTCCCGTGCGCGGGAGCTGTGAGAAAAATGTGACTTTAATATCGTCCGATTTCGGTGTGCTTCTTGAAAAAGGAGAGAGCGGCAAGGTGGAACGGATCGTGGAAATGCCGGAGAGCGTTTCGGCGCCCGTTCATACCGGCGATGTCCTCGGCAGGGTGGTGTATCGGGTCGGGGATCGCGAGGTGGGAACGGTGGAGCTGACGGCGGGGAACGATGTGGAGCGCATCGGCTTCGGTCAGCTTCTGTTCCGCATCTTCCGCGCGTTTGCCATATCATAGGACGCAAACGGCTGAAAAACGCCTGACGGCGCGCACCGTGAAAAATTGATTTTTCTCCGTATGGACATTATTCTGCGGGCGGCATACACTGTACCGAGGACATTCAAACGGCAACCGCGTGCGGTATTGCCCGCTTGATGGTTGATCCAAAGGAGGAAAAGTAATTATGTCTGATATGCGCAATTCTGCGGGCGCTCGGGAAAACGTGTGCATTTCGTGTGACCGTATCCTGGATTCCTGCAGGGATAAAGACTGTTTTGAAAATGTGCGGGTGTACTTAAGTGACTGCGGTCAGGAGATGGTGGAAAAATCCGGTGCGGTGCGCGTGAAATGCGCACAGACCGTATGGACCCAGCTCTCTGTGACCCCCGTGCAGTTTAATCGCGGCTTCTACACAGTGACGGTGCGCTTCTATGTGCGGCTGGTGTGCGAATGCTGCCTCTGCCCGGGACATGTGGAAGAGGCGGAGGGCATTGCGGTCGCGGAGAAGAAGGTCATTCTGTACGGCGGGGAAGGGAATGTAAAGACCTTCCGTTCCTCGTCCGACGGCGACTCCTTCTGCACCGTGCCGCATGAGGTTCAGCACGAACACAACACCTGCTGTGATTCCCGCGTCAGCCTTCCCACTGCTGTGTGCGAGGTTGCCGATCCGGTGGTTTTGGATGCCAAAATTCTGGAGCGTTGCCAGGTGAAGTGCTGTTGTTGCTGTGCGGGCGATATTCCCGATGGGATCCTCTCGCAGGGTTCGCCCCGCTTTAATCAGGATGCGGAGAGAATCCTTGCTGTGAGCCTGGGATTCTTCTCGGTCGTCCGTCTGGAGCGCCCCGGTCAGTTTGTCGTCAATGCAACCGAATTCTGCGTTCCCGAAAAAGAGTGCTGTGAGCCTCCGGAAAACGATCCTTGCTCCGTATTCCGGAAAATGCAGTTCCCCGTCGGGGAATTCTGCAGCGGCTCTTCCCATTCGGGCTGCGGATGCGGCTGAGGCTGAGCCGTACCGCCGTCTGTGAATCATCCGAGGGGTGGCTGTCCGATGCACGGGCAGTCACCCCGTTTTTACGTGTTCCGCGCCCTTTTGACTGGGCAAAAATCGGGTGTTGACAAACGGGAAGGAATCCTGTAGAATATAGGAAGATAATATGCGATATCGCAGAAAAGGGGATACGGCATGAAACGAGTCCTGGCAGTTTTTTTACTGGTCGTCCTTTTGGCGGGATGCTTCCCGGCGGCGGTCTTTGCCGCGCCGAACGGAGACACCAACGGAAACGGCAAAATCGATACCAACGACCTCATTCTCATTCGCGCTTCCGTCCTCGGCAGAATGTCCATGACCACCGAGCGCTTTCGCCGTGCGGACATTAACGGAAACGGAAGAATCGATTCCAACGACTACCTTCAGACACGTATGAAGTTATTGAAGAAAACCAGAACAGCGGGAAGTTCGATCTACGGGAACGGAACCACGGCGAACATGATGGTCGGTGTGGACGAGTTTGGCAGAACCTTTGACTTTGTGAACGGCTACAATACGCAGGAGGTCGGACTCTTCTTCTTCCTGCTGTTGGATCAGCATTATTATACCAACGAGCACACCGGCGTGTACGATGTCACAAAGATCATCGCCAATTACGGTCTGGATGCTATGTTCAAGACCACAAGCGACGTCAGTCCTGCCGGTCAGTTCCATTGGTGGGGAGAGCCGCTGTGGGGCTATTACCGTTCGGACGACGAATGGGTGATCCGCAAGCAGATGGAGCTTCTGACCGTTGCGGGCGTGGACTTTTTGGTGTTTGACACCACGAACGCATGGACGTATACCTACGTCGCCAAGGTTCTCATGAAGGTGCTCAGTGAAATGATGGCGGAGGGCTGGGATACGCCGCAGATCGCATTTTACACCCACTCCTACTCTATGCGCACCGTGGAGAATATTTATAAGGATATCTACGAGCCGAACATCTATTCCGAGACATGGTACCGTGTGAACGGAAAGCCCTTTATTGTGGGCTATACCAATCCGTCGGACGATCGCAGCGCTTCCGGCGACAGCACCTACGATCCCGCGCCGTACAGCGATACCATTGCGAATTTCTTCACCTTCGGTTATCCGCAGTGGCCGTCCGAGCAGACCTATGAAAACGGCTTTGCATGGATGGAATGGAAATATCCCCAGCCTGTTCACGGTGATATGATGAGTGTGTCCATTGCCGCACATCCCGCACTGCCCATGAGCGCCTCTCTGACAAAGGGCGCTTTGAATTGGGGACGCGGCTTTGATATGATCACATATAAGAACAGCACGGAAAATGCCGTAAAGGGTACTTTCTTTGACTATCAGTGGAAAACCGCTTACGAAAAGAATCCGGGGACTGTGTTTGTAACCGGATGGAACGAGTGGGTCGCAATCAAAACATGGTACAACGGAGAGTATTCCTTAATCGACACTGCCAGCATGGAATTCTCCCGCGATGCCGAGATGATGAAGGGCGGGTACAACGATGCGTTCTTCCTCCAGCTGTGCCGCAATATCCGAGAATTCAAGGGTGTGACGGCGGATGCCGCCGCAACCATCGAAAAGACCGTGGACATTTCCGCCGATGCCGCGCAGTGGAACGGCGTGGAGACCGTGTATCAGACCCCGATGACGACGAATATCGCCAGAAACAGCACCGACCCGTCCCGTACCATCACGTATACCGAGGCGGCGGCGCGCAACAATATTCAGGTCGCAAAGGTCGCGCACGATGCGGATAACTTCTATTTCTACATTCAGTGCGAAAACGATATCACCGCCTATGACGGCTCGGATTCCTGGATGAACCTCTTCATCGGCACGGGCACCGTTTCGAGAAAGGGCTGGGAGGGCTACGAATATGTCATCAATCGTTCCGGCGTGGCGAACGGTGTGACCCGCGTTCTCCGTCTTGACGAAAACGGAAACGGCACCGATGTGGGTGCGGCGGCCTATACCGTGCAGGGCAATGTGATGCAGATCGCCGTTCCGCGCTCCGTGATCGGAATGGACGGCGGCTCCGATACCCTGTATTTCAAGGTGGCGGATCGCGTTTCCGACCCGCTTGACATTATGACCTACTATACCTCGGGCAAGTCCCTCCCCATGGGCCGCCTGAGCTACCGTTACGGCTGATATCGGCGAAACGTTACGATAACACAACTGCATATTATTACGGTGAGGCGTTCTTTTGCGGATGCCTCACCGCTTTTTGCGCGGCGGCTTCGGCGACGTGTGTGCGGACGTAGATGCAGTTTTCGGAGCGGCTGCGGACATGACAGCAAAAGCTCCCGTCTGCCGTTTGCGGCGGACGGGAGCTTTTGTATGCTTGGGATAAGAGGGTGAAAAGGTATCCTCGGACGTGCTCAGCAGAGGGGCGTTCCGAGCTTTTCTTCCATGACAGCCTGCGCCTCGGGGGTCAGGTCTGCGGTGTATACCGATGCGTTGCGCACCCATTGGAGATTGTGAATGCGGTCGTTGCGGTGAAGAACGATATCGATGATGTCCGAAACCACAGCGCTTGCGGTGGGGCGCTTCCCCGCACCCGCGCCGTACAGGAGCACGTCGCCCACGGCGTTGCCGTGAATGAGGATGCCGTTGTAGACATCGTTGATATTTGCAAGCGGATTGGATTTTTTCACGGCGAACGGTGCGACCCGAATGTGGATCTTCCCGTTCTCTAACTTGACGGCACGGGCGATGAGCTTGATCACGCAGTTATTCTTTGCGGCGCGCTCCACATCCGCTTGCGTGACCGAGGAAATGCCAACGGTAGATACGATTTCGGGCGGTACAAGCGTACCGAAAGCCAGAGCGCCGAGGATGCACGCCTTGCGGCAGGCGTCGATTCCTTCGATGTCGGCGGCGGGATTTGCCTCTGCATAGCCCTTGGCGCGTGCCGATGCAAGGCACTCCTCAAAGGAAAGTCCGTTTTCGTACATCCGGGTGAGGATATAGTTCGTGGTGCCATTGACGATGCCGTTGATCTCGGTGATCTCGTCTCCCATCAAGGAGTTCTCAATGGCGGAAATGCAGGGAATGCCGCCTCCCACGCTCGCCTCGTAACGGTAACGGACGCCGTTTTCCTCGGCGGCGGCAAGTAGCTCCGGACCGAAGTTGGCGACCAGCTCCTTGTTGGACGTGACCACGCTCTTTTTCGCGCGGAGCGCCGCCATGGAATATTCAAATGCGGGATGGGAACCGCCCATCACCTCGGCGACAATCTTCACCTCGGGATCGTTGAGGATGGTGTCAAAATCGTGCACGACCTTGTCCTGTGCGGGATCGCCCGGGAAATCGCGCAGATCGAGCACGTATTTCACGCCGATGGCTTCTCCGCCGGTGTGACGCGCAATGAGCGCGGCGTTTTCGCAAAGCACCTGATAAACGCCGCTTCCTACGACGCCGTATCCGAGAATTGCAATTTGAGTCATATTTTGTTTCCTGCCTTTCATGGGAAATCGTTGCTTGAAATTTATATATGGGGCTTTTTCGTGAAGTTCATTCCGCCTTCGGGGTGTCGATGTAGAAGATCTCGATGGTGGCGGCACCGTTGGTTGCGGTGCTGGTGAACACGCGGAAGGTATCGCGGATGGTGACGGGCAAGCCGGAGCGGTTCGCCGAGGATATGGCTTCTCCGATCATGTCCTCAAACAGACGGATGTCGTTGGAGAAGGAGATGCGAAGCTCGATGAAGCGACCGCCGAGTGCCGCCTGCGCCTTGAGCTGTTCGGTCAGGACGGTGCGCATCTGGCTCACCGTTCCCGCCTCAAGACCGTTTTGTGCATAGTAGGAGCTTGGCACGTCTGCCGCAGGGTGGATGCCCTCATAGGTCAGGGTGCGGTACGCCAGCATTTCGGCATCGTCCCGATCGGCGCCCACTACGCTGGTGAAGTGTTCACGATCGAGGGCGCGGTCCAGCGCGACAATCGGGAACG
>USTB01000036.1 GCA_900557635.1 uncultured Eubacteriales bacterium | reverse complement strand
CGGCAATGTCGTGGGACACCATAATGACCGCCAGACCGTCCTCCTCGTTTACCTGGGCGATGAGCTGATACAGACGCGCGGTCGCAACCGGATCCAGTCCGGCTGTCGGCTCGTCCAAAAGCAGAAGGCGGTGCGTCGCACACAGGGCGCGCGCCAAAAGGACACGCTGTTGCTGTCCGCCCGAAAGATTCTGATAGCACTGATCGCGCAGATCGGAAATTTCCATGCGGCGGAGATTTTCCTCCGCGATCCGACGATCTTCCTTATTAAAGAAGGGACGCCAGCCGCAGCTGTTCAGCCTGCCCGAGAGCACGACCTCGTACACGCTTGCGGGGAAGTCCCGCTGTACGTCGCTTTGCTGAGGGAGATAGCCGATCTCCCGCCGCTTCATGTGTTCGCCTAACGTCACCGTACCCGACAGGGGACGGATCAGGTTCAGAAGTCCACGCACCAGTGTGCTTTTGCCTGCGCCGTTTTCGCCGACGATGCAAAGATAGTCGCCCGCCTCCACCGAAAATTGCAGGGATTGGATAACGGGACGTCCCTCATAGCCGAAGGATGCGTTATTTACCGTGAGCAGTGCCATATCAGGAAAGTGCCTCCTTGAGATTGGTTAAATTGCGTTCCGTGAGATCGGCGTAGGACACGCCCGCGTCAAAATCCGACTTGGACAGATTGTGGCAGGAGTGCAGTTCCAGACGCCGACATCCTGTCTCCTCGCACAGGATATCCGCCAGCTTCCCGTTGGAAAATTCAATGGTGAAAACCACGGGGATCCTGTCCTGCCGCACGCGATCCACAAGAAAGCGGACGGTCGCCGCGCTCGGCTCGGCATCGTTGGAGCACCCGGGATAGGCGGCATAGTAGGTGATGCCGTAGTCGTGCGCCAGATAGCGGAACGGGAAGCGATCCGCCACAACGATCTCGCCGCCGTTCGCAAACAGCGCGGCGTATTCGGCATCCAGTGCCCGCAGGCGCTCGGCATATGCCGCCGCATTTGCGGTGTATGCCTCGGCATTTTGCGGGTCGGCGTTGCACATGGCGTCGCGGATCTGCTCCAAGATCAGGACGGCGTTTTTAGGGGAGGTCCACACATGCTCGTCCAATTCCGGCTCGCTCCCGTCCCCGTCGTGCCCGTGCCCGGTCTGCATGCCGTCCACCGTTTCCTCCTCCAGGGCGGTCACACAGTCGGTCATGCGCACCACAGTCAGGCGGTTCGAGGTCAGCGAGGACAGCACCGATTCCGTCCACGCCTCGGATTCGCCGCCCACGCACAAAAACAGGTCGGCGTTTTCCATAGCGATGATGTCCTTCGGCGACGGCTCATAGGTGTGAACCTCCTCACCGGGCGAAAGCAGCATGGTCAGCTCGATACGGTCGCCGCCGATCTGCCGCGCGAAATCGTAGGGCGGGAACACGGTGGTCACTATTTTCAGCTTGTCCGAGGCTTCCCGCGCCGCACAGCCCGTCAAAAGGGGCAGAAAAAGGCAGAAAACCGCAACGGCGGCAAGCAGTGCGGTGCATTTGCGTTTCATATTCTTCGGGTTCTTTCCGTTCTTGAAATTGATAATCGTTATCAAATAGCAGTATACCAAATAATTGCGCGCTTGTCAAGAGGAAAACGCATGATCGATCGGTTTTCTGCGTTTTTCACGTTTGGCGGTATCCGTGCATAGGATAATGTTAGCAAAACGCCTTTTTGCCGCAGACTTCGTCTGCGGCGGGAGAGGCGGGCATATGTTAATTTGGGAGGAAAGTACCATGGATACATCTCAGCAGGAATACGGCACTCTGGTTGTGCGTGTGTATACGGCGGACAGCGCCATCCCGATCGAGGACGCGCTGGTGTACGTTTATGAAATGAAGAGCGGCGCAACGGTGGCGATCCTCAAAACGGACCGAAACGGTCTGACGCGGGAATTGAGACTCCCTACGCCATCCACCGCCGCGTCGCAGCGTCCGGACGGCGGCGCGCCGTGCAGTCTGTACCGCATCCGCACCTCGAAGGACGGTTATTACTCCGTACAGGACATCAACGTGCCGGTCTATCCCAAAATCACATCGGTACAGCCGGTCGCCATGATCCCTCTGGAATACGGGAACAACGGTTCCTCGGACATTCAGAACCCGCCGGACGATGTGTTTTTTGACGAGAACCGTCAGCCCAATCTATAAAAGGAGGTACCTGCCATGCCGCAGACCCCGATTATCCCGAGAACCGTCACGGTGCATCTCGGCGCGCCGACTGCTGCCGCCGAAAACGTGACCGTTTCCTTTCCGGACTACATCAAAAACGTGGCGTCCAGTGAGATCTATCCCACATGGCCGGAAAACGCCCTCCGCGCCAATATCTACGCCCAGATCAGCTTCGCGCTCAACCGCATCTACACCGAATACTACCGCAGTCGGGGCTACGATTTCGACATCACGAACAATACGGCATACGACCAGTATTTTGTGAAGGGCAGAGATATTTTTTCCAACATTTCGCAGATCGTGGACGAAATCTTCAATAATTACGTGCGGCGCGCGGGTACGGTGGAGCCGCTTTTCACCCAGTATTGCAACGGCACCACCTCGGTGTGCGACGGGCTGTCCCAGTGGGGGACCGTGCCGCTGGCGGAGCAGGGACTCAGTCCCCTGCAAATTTTACAGCGCTACTACGGCAACGACATCGAGCTTGTGACAAACGCGCCCATCCGCAATATCACGCCGTCCTATCCCGGCATTCCCCTGCGTCTGGGCAGTATCTCCAACGGCGTGACATTGGTGCAAACCCGACTGAACCGCATCTCTCAGAATTATCCCCTCATTCCGAAGATCTATCCGGTGGACGGCATTTACGGGCAGGCAACCGAGGCGGCGGTTCGGGCGTTTCAACGGATATTTTCCTTAAGTGACGACGGGGTCGTGGGAAAAGCCACGTGGTACCGCATCATTTTCATTTTTGATGCCGTAAAGCGCTTAAACGAGCTGGACTCCGAGGGCTTGGTCTATGAAGAAATCGCAGTGCCGCTCCCCGAATACATACAGGAGGGGGATACGGGGGACTATGTGCGGCAGATTCAGTTCTATCTGAATTACATCGGCAGATTTGTGGACACGGTGTCGCCCGTGGCACTGGACGGCATTTTCGGACCCGCCACAAGAGCCTCGGTGGAGGATTTTCAGCGAAGCTACGGCCTTGCCGTGGACGGCATCGTGGGGAGAGAAACGTATAATAAAATGGTGGATGTGTACCTGTCGCTCATCAATTCCCTGCCGCCCGACCGTTTTCAGAATGCCGCCGTCCCCTATCCCGGACAGCCGCTCCTGCTCGGCTCGGAGGGGGAGGACGTCACGGCGCTCCAGACCTATCTTCTCGCGCTTTCCGAGATATATTCGGAGATCCCCGCCGTGGAGGTGACAGGCGTATACGATGCGCAGACCGGTCAGGCGGTGCGCGCCGTACAGCGTTTGGCGGGTCTGCCCGAAACGGGCATTGCGGGCGCGCCCACATGGCTCGTCATTGCCGAGGCATACGACAATCTGCGCGCAGGGGTGTACGTCCTGCCCGAGCAGTTCCCCGGCTTTATTCTGAATACCGACTTATGATCACGCATGAAACGGGAGGAAAAACCATGGCAAACGGCTCCATTCAAAGCGATCCGCGCAATTCCGTATATGCGGTGCAGAACATGCTTTTGGCAATTTCCCGCGTCGACGAGGCAGTCGCGCGGGTCAACCCCACGGGCGTATACGACGACGAAACGGCGTATTCCGTCCGCTCATATCAACGCGCACGGGGACTGCCCGTGACCGGCGAAACCGATCAGACCACATTTGAGGTGATGTCCGAGGAATATCTGCTCCTGTTGCGGCAGATCGAGCGAAGCACGGCGATCCTTCCGTTTGAGCGGGCGCTTGTCGGAGGGGTGCTCTCTCCCGGGGAGCGCCTTGATCTGGTGTTGATCCTTCAGGTGATATTGGACACCCTGTCGGCGGACATCGACGAGATCCTTGTGACCTCCATGGACGGCGAATATAATGAAGAAACACGAAAAAACGTCGAGACCTTCCAGCGTCTGCACGGGCTTCCCGTCACGGGCACGGTGGATCGCAGTACGTGGGATCGGCTGGCGGATTCCTATAATGCCAGTCCGAACCGCCGCTCCTGACCCGAACGGAAGCCCGCTGCGAAAAGAATTTGAAAAATCGTGAAATAATGAGATTTCGTTAGATTTTTGTGTGAAAAACCGACGCCACCGCATTTCATTTGCTCCGATTTTCTTTATTTGACTTTCTTTGACTTTGACTTTCCCTGACAAAAGAGGTATACTAAAGGCACAAAAGGTCAAGGAAAGTCAAACAAAGAGGTGTCTGATATGTTGATCAGCGATGCGATTGCCAATATGATCGAGCAAATGCTCAACGAAGGGAACGGGCACATGGAGTTCCGCCGCAATGACCTTGCCGGTCAGCTCGGATGCGTTCCCAGCCAAATCAATTATGTCATTACCTCCCGCTTCACGCCGGAACGCGGTTACATTATTGAGAGCCGACGGGGCGGCGGCGGGTACGTCCGCATCACGAGGCGTGCCATGGACAAGAACACCTACCTCATGCACGTGCTCCAGTCCATCGGCGAGGAAATGGACGATGCGACCTGCGGCGCATATATCCGAAATTTGTTCGGTGAAGGGTATCTCACCAAGCGGGAAGCGCGGCTCTGCTCCGCACTGCTCTCATGCACCGAAGAAAAAAAGAAACGCGCCGACATGATGCGACAGATTATTCTGTCGGTCATGGAGTAAAATAGAAATCGGACAGAGAAAGGAAGTATGCTTTATGCTATGCACCAATTGTAAAAAGAATCAGGCAACGGTTTATCTCAGCCAGAATATCAACGGAAAGAAGAGCGAACAGGCGCTTTGCCCCGCTTGCTACGAAAAGCTGAAGGCGTCCCGTGATTACATGGATTTCGGCAATTTGCTCGGTTCGCTGTTCACACCGAAGTCCCACAACGCATTGCGCGGCTCCACGGTCAAGGCATGCACCCTTTGCGGTTCGACGTGGCGTGACCTGCGGGAGAGCGGCAAGGTCGGCTGTGCCAAATGCTACGATGTGTTCCGTGACGAATTGGAGTCCACGGTGCAGTCCATTCACGGCAGAGCCGCACACGTGGGCAGACATCCTGCGGACAGGCTGACCGCCTCCGACACGGTAGACGCCAAGGAGGAAAAGAAAGAAGAAAAGGAAGAGAAGAAAAAGCTCTCTGCCCTGAAACGGGAAATGGATCAGGCGGTGCGCGATCAGAACTTTGAAGAGGCGGCGCGCCTGCGGGATGAGATCCGCGAGCTGGAAAACGGAAAGGAAGGTCGGTGAGTGCTATGAAAAACACTTGGTATAATACAAAGGGCGAAGAAAACGATGTGGCGGTAAGCTCCCGTGTCCGCTTTGCGCGGAATCTGGACTGCTATCCCTTTACGAACCGACTGGACGAGGCCTCGGCGCGGGAGATCGTGGAAAAAGTGGAAAACGCACTGGGAAGCAATTTCAGCTTCACGGATTTCCGCGAGATCGAGGCGCCGATGGCGCGTGCCTACATGGAACAGCATTTCGTGAGTCCGGAATTTGTGGGCGGCAGCTTGCCGCGTGCCTTGGCGCTTTCGGAGGACGGAAGCTGTTCGGTCATGATCTGCGAGGAGGATCACATCCGTCAGCAGGTCATCCTGCCGGGTCTGGCGCTCAATGAAGCCTTCCGCCGCGCCTGCACGGTAGACGATCTGCTTTCGGCAAAGCTCCCCATCGCCTACGATCAGAAGCTCGGGTATCTCACCCAGTGCCCCACCAATCTCGGCAGCGGCATGCGCGCGTCGGTCATGCTCTTCCTGCCCGCTCTGCAAATGACGGGCAAGCTCCGCAGTGTGATGTCTCAGCTCCCCAAGCTGGGCGTGACCATCCGCGGTCTGTACGGCGAGGGCAGTGAAGCCGAAGGCGCTCTGTATCAGGTGTCCAATCAGGTCACCATGGGTCTGCCCGAGGAAGAGGTCATCGCAAAGCTGGAGGAAGTGATCCGTCAGATCATTTCTCTGGAGCGCAAGTCCAGAAACGAACTGCGCTCGGACAATGCGGATACCCTGCGTGACCGCATCATGCGTTCCTTCGGCACTCTGCACTATGCACAGTTGCTCTCCTCCTCGGAGTTCATGCGGCTGTTTGCCGATGTGCGACTGGGCATCGCGCTGGGCTACATTCAGAATTACAGCTACGAGCAACTGGGCGAATTGATGATCCGCGTCATGCCGGGCAACCTGACCGTGGAGGCAGGACGTCCCATGGAGGATGCGGAGCGGGACGCCTATCGCGCACAGACCGTGCGGCAGGCGGTGGCGGGTGTCTGAGTGCCTGTCTCCCGCAACCGATAATTAAGATAAGATTACAAGCCGAAAGCCGTTCGGACAGCACACAAACAGCACAACGACGGCTTTCGTGAAAGGATGATGAATTATGGCGAACAGATTGACACAAACCGCACAGAACGCACTGAACCGTTCCATGTATTATGCACGGGAGATGGGTCACACCTACATCGGCTCCGAGCACATTCTTTTGGGTCTGCTTGCCGAGGAGGACGGCGTGGCATCGCGTCTCCTGCAAAGACGCGGCGTGACCATGGAGCGCACTCGTGAACTGATCGCGGATTTCGCGGGCGTGGGAAGCCGCACCGACGTCGGTCCGGGCGACATGACGCCCCGCACCAAGCATATCATCGAATCGTCCGCGCTGGAGGCGGCGCAGTACGGTCAGAATTATATCGGCACCGAGCATATCCTGCTTGCCCTTCTGGACGAGCCGGACTGCGTGGGCGTCAAGCTCCTGCGTCAGCAGAATGTCAACGCGCCCGAGCTGACCGCCGACGTGCTCGACTTCTTCCGTGAGCTTTCGGGCGAGAGCGCACCCGAGGGCGCGCAAAAAGGCGCACAGGGCGGCGCACGGCAGAAGGTATCGGGCAATCTGGCAAGCTGTCCGACATTACAGCAGTACGGCAGAGATCTGACCCAGCTGGCAAAGGACGGAAAGATCGACCCCATCATCGGCAGAGAGACCGAGACCGAGCGGGTCATCCAGATCCTGTCCCGCCGTACCAAGAATAACCCGTGCCTGATCGGCGAGCCCGGTGTCGGTAAAACGGCAGTGGTCGAGGGTCTGGCACAGAAGATCGCCGAGGGCGCCGTTCCGGAAACACTGGCGGGAAAATCGGTGGTCACACTGGACATCTCGTCCATGATCGCCGGCGCAAAATACCGCGGCGAGTTTGAGGAGCGTATGAAGGGCGTGATGGCGGAGGTCGCCAAGAACCCGAACATTATCCTCTTCATCGATGAAATTCACACCATCATCGGCGCGGGCGCCGCAGAGGGCGCCGTGGATGCCGCCAACATCATCAAGCCCGCACTGGCGCGCGGCGAGATGCAGGTCATCGGCGCCACGACCATTGCGGAGTACCGCAAGCACATCGAAAAGGATGCGGCACTGGAGCGCAGATTCCAGTCGGTGACGGTGGGCGAGCCGACCCCCGACGA
>USTB01000035.1 GCA_900557635.1 uncultured Eubacteriales bacterium | reverse complement strand
AAATGGGAGCAAATTTGAGCCACGGGATCAGATAACCTGCGGGGATCTCGGAGAATTCACAGTCGAATCTCAGCCACAACGCAAGAAAGAAGGCAGCTGTGACGGCAAGCATGTCGTACAGCATCATCAGGATATCCTTGAGATGCAGACGACCGAAGTCCGTCCAAAATGCCTTCAATTTGCTTTTTGACTCCGCATTCGCAGAGCCTGTTATCTTCTTGTCCATACTGTCTTCTCCCCTGTAAATTGCTCAGTTCTTTCCGGCGAGAAGTGAGTTCGGTCCTCCTACGCATCAAGAGAGACTTTTGCTGATATGAAATCGAAAATAGGCACTGTATGTCAAAGCGCAGAACAAACGGATCGTGCGCTACCGAACCACTGTGGGAGGAGGTGTCTCAGCCCTCTTGACCTTCAGTCTTGGTTCTGCCCGTCCTTTGGGACGTAGAACAGATTGACCACGGTCTTTTTGATGAAATCCTCATCGGGATAATATTCCACAAATTCTTCGCCGTATTTGATCTCGCCCTCAAGGGTCGTGATGCCCGTAAAATCGTAACTTTCAAACTTTTCCACGAGCTTCTGCATCTTGTGATCGGACGAATCATAGACCACGTAATCGTCCATGGTATCCACCAGCTTGATCACGAAGCCGTCGTCGGCGTTGATGCAGTCGATGGTCTGCCGATAGAGCGCGTCGATATACTGACGCTGACGCTCCATACGGTTGGTGTTTGTGGCATCCTCCAAACCGTAGCGTGTGCGGACATAGCAAAGCGCCTGTTCGCCCTTAAGACGAATCGTTTCGCCCTTGACCAAGGTATCGTCAATGCCGGTGAAATCGTCCAGCACGGTAAGCTTCACGCCGCCGACCAGATCGTTCATGGCGGGAACCGAATCCATGGTGAAGGAGATGTAGTGATTGACCGAAATGCCGAGCAGAAGATCCTCCACGCTGTCCTTGGTGTTGCGGCAGCTGACCTCACGCCCGTTGCCGTAGGTATGCGCTAAGGCGATCTGCTTTTTCACGGTGTCGATGCGCTCGCCGCTCACGCCCAGAATATCCACGTTTGCCATGGTGTCACGGTTGATCTGGATGGCACTGCACTGCTTTTTGTCATTGTCGAACACAAACAGCATCAGAAAGTCCGCCTGCTTGTCGTTCATGTAGGAGTCCGATGTGGAGGCGCCGTTGAATTTGTCCAAGCCGAGCACAAGGAAGGTTTCGATGTTTCCGTTTTTGACGTACTCTCTGCCCTCATAGGTCAGCGTGCCGTTATCCTCCGTTTCGGTGTGCGGGTACTTTGCGTGCCGGCGTTCCCACACCTCCAAAAAAGCCAAAGCGGCGGCTACGAGAAATACAAACGCAAGCGCAATTGTGACATACTTCAAATAACGTTTTTTCGTTTTCATATTTCTCATAACCGCCCTCTCATGGTGTGATGGAATCAGACCTTATTTTTCTTTCTCTTGATGACGACAAAGACAAGCGCTGCAGCGGAGACCGCCATCACGGCGATATAAACGGGGAGCAGACCGTTGTCGGTATCGTTGGTCTGGGGGTGATCGGAGTTATTGCCGGCGTTTACCACAACGGCAAAGGGAGAGAAGGAATCGACCGTGAACTTCAGCTCGGTGCCGTTGTTGATCACTTCGGTATCGGTGAGCAGCTCCCACGTGCCGTCTGCCTTCATATGAAGCAGACCGACGAAGCGGTTCAGCAGATCGGTACTCAGTACAACATCAAAGTTGTGGTGATTCTCATGTCCGACGCAGTCGGTTTCGTGAATGTCGAACAGGGTGCTGACTGCAAGATCGGTGCCGGCGATATTCTTGCTTGTTGCGAGCTTTGCCAGATCGGCGTTCAGCGTGGATAAGTCCTCGCTGTTGAGGATCTGTGTGTATGCCTTTTCGAGCATAGCGCGGAGATCGTCGGGCAGGGTGTCCTTCTTGGACAGAGGGGTGATGGTGATTTTTGCGGTGCACGCATCATTGCTCGGCTTAAAGGAGACCAGATCGGGTGCTTCCTTTGCGTAGGGACTGGAGTAGAATCCGCCGGGGTCAGCCGCGATATTCACGCTCATACCCACTGCCAGAATGACTGTCATCAAAAGTGCCAATGCTCTTTTCATTTGGAATTCATCCTTTCCGTAATCATTTGTAATGAATTTATGATTCTGAATTGAAATCAGCAAGCGCGGCATAGCCGAACTCACTCATTTGACTGAGAAATGCGTCGCCGAGCTTCTTTTGAATGATCTGCGCCGCGTGTCCGATCTTCGGGGGTCTCGATGTCAGGTTATGACAGTCCGAGCCGAGGAAGTGGATGTTGCCCTGTCGGAGCAGGGTGAATGCTTTATGCCTTGTGGCAAGGGATACAAAGAAATCAGCGTTTGACTGGATCAGAAGATCACTGTCGAAGATCCGTTCCCATACGGATCGGTGCTGCAACTTCAGGTATCGCTCCACGTGCGCCAGCATGATACGGACGTTGCCTCTTGCGGCAAGCTCCGCCAATTCGCGGACCGTATATTCCGTCCATTCATAAAACGGCATTTCCAGAAGAAGCAGTCGGCTGTCGCCGATGCGGAGTTTTTCCAGCTCCACCATACGGCTGATGCCCTGATAGTAGCGAACCTCGGCACCGAGAAGAATGCACGGGGCATCTGTGGGAAGCTGTGCCTGCAACTGCGTAAAGGAGGCTTGCCGACGTTCCAAAAACGCTTCCGCCGATTCGTCGTTCGCATAGAAGTGCGGGGTCGCCGCAACGGTATCAATCCCCTGCGACATCTGCATGCGGAGGAGGGAGAGGCTTTCCGCAGTGTCGCGGCTGCCGTCGTCCATGCCGGGTAATATGTGGCTATGCCAGTCTATCACTTTTCCGTCCCCTTCGGGGTATCGGATTTTGCCTCGCCGTCGGAGTAATACTTGTAATACTTATACTTTTTGTATCTGTTGTAGGAGCTGCCGCTCGATCTTGCGCCGTTCATGACGCATCCGAGCACATTCACATTGGAAAGTCTGAGCTGACGGAAGCAACGCTCCAGTTCCTTTTTCTCGGTATATTCTTCGCGGATGATCACGATCATGCCCGAGATCAGGCTTGAAATGGAAACGGCATCCGATACCAGGTTGACGGGGGGCAGGTCGATGATGATATAATCGAAATGCTCACGCAGTTGCTTGAGGATATTCTCCATTCTGCTCGATCCGAGAAGCTCGGAGGGGTTCGGCGGAATGTCGCCGGACGGCAGGATGAACCAGTTTCGGAGCACGTGCGACTGAAACTCGGACATCTGCGCGCCCTGACCGCGCAGCAGGTCGGTCAGACCGGGAGCGCTTTTCATTTCCAGCTTTTTGGCAATGGACGGAAGTCTCAGATCGGCATCGATCAGGAGCACACGGCTTCCTTTTTCCGCAAATACGTAGGAAAGATTGATCGCTGTGGTGCTTTTGCCCTCGCCGCGCATGGAGCTGGTAACGCCGATCACGGGGCACTTTTCATTTTCGGGAAGCGTGAAATCGAGGTTGGCACGGATCAGCTTATACTGTTCCGTCGCCGTAAATTCGAGGTTTTTATGCAGGGTCTTTTTTGCACCCTGACTTCCCGACATGAATTGACTGCGTTTGTCTTTTTTTTCAAACAGTCCCATTCTCATCAGCCGTCCTTTCTTCCGCTGCCCGCACTGTTGCTTTGCTTGCGGGAGTAGTAGCCGTACGCCTTGTTTCCGGTGTTCAGAAGGTTGGGAACCTTACCGAGGATGGGATAGTTATATGTTTTGAGGACGTAATCCTCGTCGTGAATGGTATCGTCCATCAATGCGATGACGGTCAGCGCGGCTACGGAAATCACAATGCCGAGCACAAGACCGATTGCGGTATAACGCGTGATGCTGGGTGCGACCTTGGTCATTTCGGGGATCGCGGAATCGACCACCTCCATGGAAGCGCCGTCAACAATCTCGGAAATGCGGGTGGGGAGCACCTCGGCAATGGTATTTGCGATCTTGCTTGCTTCATACGGGTCATGTGCGGTGACGGTCACGAGCATGATCTCGGTCTGATTGGAGGGCGCGTATGAGATCATGCCCGAAATGTCCTTCCATGTATAATCCACGCCTGCTTTATTGATGATCCTCTCGAGCGTACTGCGGCTGTTCAGAATTTCGCCGTAGGTACGTACCAGGCTCTGCGCGGCGGACAACTCCGAGGCGCTGATGCTGAAGCTGGTGCTTCCGAGCGAAAACGAGGTGTTGTTTACATACAACTTAATATGAGAGGAATACGTGGGGGCAATGGCAAACGAAGCGACCGAAAAACCGACTACAGCAGCCAAAAGTCCGCTCAGCACGATAATCCATGCACGGTGCCACAGGGACTTGAGGATATGCATGATGTCTATGGTGTAATAGTCCTTGGACGTGTTTTCCTGCTTTTCCATTCGCTTTTATACTCCTTGAATTGCTGCCCCGCGCTTCGTTTTTTCGCCTCGGAAGAATCGATTACCAATATACAGGTACAACAATTTTATTTATGATCCATTCTATCACAACTTTGATGAATTTGCAATAGTTATATGTAAAAAATTTTAAATTGTCATAAAACGGAAAAAGGGCAGGGGCGGCGGCAACAGAGGTTGTTCAAAATGTTTAACGGATGGCATTTTGGCGCATCGGCGCGTTTGCGCGGGCTTCACGGCTGTAACGGCTTATCCTCAGAACCAAATCAAAAACACGTGGTACCAATAAGGCCATATATAATGTTCCGCCGTTCCTGCTCCCGACCACAAAATACTTTCTAACCCACCGGTATGATGCCAACCGTCAGTCATCTTGCGGAATGTCAACCTTTCGCCTATTTTGTATTCTCCGGCTTCTCCTCTGCTAAGTGTGTTTACGTAATAAATTTCGATGCTGTCATCCGAATATGATGTTATCCTGTACCAGTCCATTTGAAGCTCTTCGGGTTCGACGAATCGGATATTTTCCACTTGCTCTTT
This sequence comes from uncultured Eubacteriales bacterium, assembly GCA_900557635.1. Next base: position 2,570 of record USTB01000035.1, on the reverse strand, counting down.
GTGCATTACCGTGAGGACGGCGTTTTTCACCAACGCGCCGATCCATATGCAAACGGGAACGGACAAAACGAGGATCAATGCACATACAATGCATCTTTTGACGGTTTTATTCATGATTTGAGTCCTTTCTCAACTGACGTATATTTCACCTTCATTCTATCGCAGGGATACTGTTTTGTCAACGGTTATTCCCCAAAAAGCCCCCGCGCCGAAAATGCTCGGTACGGGGCGATACACGGTATTCTTTTGTATCAGCAGGTCTGTACAGACTTTGAAGCCCGCGTCGGGCAGACGCGGCTTGCCGCGCCTGTTCGTGAGCGGCGGTGCGGTACAGGATCGTTTGTATGTACGAAGGGCACCGCTCACATTTACCCCGTCTGCCTTCGGCAGGCGGGGTCCCGACGCGGGCATGTGCACCGATCTTCGGTTTTTCGTTTGCGTCAACGATCCAGATGGACGTCGAGTTGCGGGAAGGGGATGGAGATGTTATTTTCGTCCAGTACCCGCTTTGCATCCTCTAAGATCGAGGCGCGGACGCTTCCGTAGTTGCCGGGAAGACAGCAGGCGCGTATCTGCAGAACCACGGCGCTGTCCGCATGCTCGGTCATGACCACCACGGGAGCAGGCTCCTGCAAAACGAGGGGATTCTGCATCACGGCTTCCAAAAGGACACTTCGGGTGAGCGCCACGTCCGTATCATAGGCAATGCTGATGTCGATGTCGGCTCTCCGATAACCGAGCGCCGTATAATTAATGATGGTATCTCCGGAAACGGTGCTGTTGGGCAGAAGCACCCGTTCGTTCTGCGGGGTGCGGATGGCGGTGTAGAACAGACCGATTTCGTCCACAAAGCCGACCTTCCCGCCGACTTCGATCAGATCGCCCACCCGAAACAGGTGCAGACTGATGATGACAAAGCTGCCCGCAATATTGGAAAGAGCACCCTGCATGGCAAGACCGACAGACAAGCCGACCGTACCCAAAAGGGCGACGACCGATGTCATGGGAATGCCCAAAATGCTTGCCGCCGTCAGAGACACCAACACCTTGAGAGAGACACCGATCCCGCCGCACAAAAAGCGCTTGACGGTGGTATCCAAATGGTGCAGTGCGTGCTCGCTCCGCAGGAATCGCTCAAAGCGACCCGCCAGACGCCAGCCAATCAGCAGAAGCGCCAGTGCGCCGACCAGGCGCAGTCCGTAATTGGTGCCGAACGACACCAGCTCGTTCCAGAGTTGTTCCATGATACATGTTCCTTTTTGCTGTTTGCTGTAAATTTGCGGGGTGAACCGCACTCATAGCATAGCAGAACGGAAGATGTTTGTCAAGGAACGTTTTGCACAGAACGGAGGCTGTTTTTTTGCTTATTTCGGACGGTCGCGGAAGATCAGCGCCGCAAGGAACGCGCACACCAATGCCGTGGTGATCCCCGCCGCCGTTGCGGTCAGACCGCCTGTCAGCGCGCCGATCAGTCCCTTTTCGCACACCGCCTTTTCCACGCCGCGCGCCAGAGAATAACCGAAGCCCGTCAGCGGTGTGGTGGCGCCGCATCCGGCAAAATCGACCAAGGGCGCATAGCATCCGACGGCGGTCAGCACCACGCCCGCGCAGACGTAGCTGACCAGAATGCGGGCGGGGGTCATGGGGGTCTTGTCGATCAGAATTTGCGCAATGACGCAGAGAATGCCGCCCACGGCAAATGCCGCAATATATTTTACCAGAAGCTCCATTACCGACCCTCCGTCCTTTCCGCATTTCCGCCGCACAGGCGGACAAGATGGGCAATGCCCGGGATGCTCTGCTTTTGCTGGACTGCCACCGTGCTCATGAGAGCGCCCGTTCCCAAAAACAGAATGTTCTTCATGCCGCCCCGCTTCAGCTCGTTGAGCAGATATGCCGAGAGCACCACCGCACTGCACCCGCACCCCGAGCCGCCGGCGTGCATGTCCTGTTGCTTGCGGGAGCAGACCAAAAGTCCGCAGTCGTTGTAGTTGGCGCTCAGGTCATAGCCGCGCTTCTTCATGAGATCAAGGACGATGCTGTGCCCCTCGTAGCCGAGGTCGCCCGTGATGATGCGGTCAAACGATGCGGGGTCGGTGTGGCTTTCCCGAAAGTAACGGGTCAGGGTATCGACCGCCGCCGGCGCCATCGCCGCGCCCATATTGTTGATGTCCGTGATCCCCAGATCCACCGAAATGCCGGGGAGCACCTCGGCAATGCGCGGACCGTCTCCGTCCCGATCTACAATGAAAGCGCCCGAGCCTGTCACCGTCCACTGTGCCGTGGGCGTGCGCTGTCCGCCGTATTCCAGGGGAAAGCGGAATTGCCGCTCCGCCGAGCAGTTATGCGACGAGGTGACTGCCGCACACCGTGAGTAAATGCCGCCCGCGATCAGCATGGATGAAAGGATCAGCCCCTCGGCGCAGGTGGAGCAGGCGCCGTACAATCCGAAAAACGGGATGGAAAAGGACAGAAGTCCGTAATTTGAGGAAATGCACTGATTCATCAGGTCGCCCGAGAAGAGCGCCTCCACCGTGTCGGGGTTCATGTTTCCTTTTTTGAGCGCTAAA
>USTB01000034.1 GCA_900557635.1 uncultured Eubacteriales bacterium | reverse complement strand
GGCGTTCCATGTGGCGCAGATTCAGCTTTCCCGTTTCATGCGTCAGGGTGGAGGAGCCTACCTTGACCACCACGCGGTGCGCGTCCTTTACAATATTCATGCTTGCCTCCGGTTTTTTGAAAAAATTTATAAAAAACGGTTTCTTTTCTCGGAAAAATACGATATAATAAAAAGCAACGGTTTTTCGGAGCGGCAAATACCATGCCGTTTCTTCATTATACCCGTGTCGGGCGCGAAATGCAAGGGATTTTGTAAAAAATCCCTGCATACGGCTGCATTCGGCGCATTTAAGACCCGAAAGAACGCAAAATCACACGGAGTACAGGAGCACAGGAGTAAAAAACGGAAATGGAACGACTTCCCGAATTGTTGGCGCCCTGCGGCAGTCCCGAGGCACTGCATGCCGCCCTGCGCGGCGGCGCGGACGCGGTATATCTGGGCGGCACCCTGCTCAACGCCCGCATGAAGGCGCGGAACTTTGACGATGCCGCCATGCGCGATGCGATCACAGCCTGTCATCGTGCGGGCGTGCGCCTGTACGTGACCATGAATACACTGGTGTACGATCGGGAGATGGACACCGCCCTGCGCTATGCGACGCGTCTGTATGAAGAGGGCGCGGACGCACTGATCGTGGCGGATCTCGGCTTTGCCCGTCTCCTGCGGGAGTATCTGCCCGACATGCCCCTCCACGCCAGCACCCAGGCGGGCGTACATAACACCGAAGCTGTCCGATATCTGGCGCAGGCGGGCTTCTGCCGTGCGGTCTGCGCACGTGAGCTGTGCGGAGACGATATTGCGCAGATGGTTCGCACGTCACCCATCGGCATCGAGATGTTCGTCCACGGCGCCATGTGCGTGTGCCATTCGGGACAGTGCCTGTTCAGCTCCATGGTGGGCGGACGGAGCGGCAACCGCGGCGAGTGCGCACAGCCGTGCCGCATGATGTATAACCGCGGCGAGTATCCGCTGTCCCTCAAGGACATGTGCCTTGCGGGGCATATCCGCGAGATTTGCGCATCGGGCGTGGAATCTCTGAAGATCGAGGGCAGAATGAAAAGTCCGGACTACGTGTATGCCGTAGTGAGCGCCTATCGCCGTCTTTTGGACGGGGGACGGGATGCGACGGACGGGGAGATCCGTGCCATGGCATCGGTCTTTTCCCGCGGCGGCTTTTCGGACGGCTACTATATCGGAAAAATTTCCCCCGCCATGCTGGGTGTGCGGAGCGATGCCGACATTGCGGCGACCCGCCGCACGGGAAACGCTGCGATGAAGGCGGTCAGGCGGGATCTGCCGCCCGTCACCGTCGAGCGCGTACCGCCCGCTCTCCCGAACAAGGCGGAATGGACGGCGCATTTTCGTTCTGCCGCCGACTCCGCGAAAAATGCACCTGCCGCACCCACCCGCTCCGCGCGATTCGAGCGTGCGTCACAGATCGCGGGAGCGGATTATTTCGACGTGATCTACCTGCCCCTGCGCCGCTTTGCGGCGGGACGGGCGAACGGCGTGGTGCTCGACCCTGTCCTCGCCGATCGGGAACTGCCTGAAGCGCGTCGGTTGCTCTGCCGCGCGGTGGAGGGCGGCGCACGGCATGTGCTCCTGTCCAATATCGGGCAGTTGTCTCTGGCGGAGGGGCTTCCCGTCACGGTGCATGGCGATTTTCGCCTGAATATCGTCAATCAGCTCTCGGCATCCCTGTACCCCTTCGCCGACGTTATGCTCTCCCCCGAAATGACCCTGCCGCAGATTCGGGATATCCGCACGAAAAAGTCGGTCATCGTATACGGCAGGATTCCCCTCATGGTCACCGAGAAGCCCATCGGCGCAAATCAGCTTCGCGACCGCACGCGGGCAGTCTTTCCCATTCTGCACGGGCAGGACGGCGAGCGCGACCGCGTGTTCAACAGCGTCATCACCTATATGGATGATCGGCGGGATAAGCTGAACGGATTGGGCATTTCGGATTTTCACTACCTGTTTTCCGTCGAAAGCCGCGAGGAAGCGGAAATGGCGGTGGAGCGCATTCGGCGCGGCATCGCCCCAAAGGATCCGGTGCGCAGGATCAAATAAGAAAAGCGGTACGCCACAGACTACCGAATGCAACGAACGAAAAGCGAACGAGAAAGAGAAAGGAAGATAATACCGATGTTCCTTCAGGTCAAATTGCAAAAGCTCCGTCCCAACGCACACATTCCCGCATATGCCACGCCGGGGTCTGCCGCCGTGGATCTTTACGCTGCCGTTGATGCCCCCGTGACCATCGCGCCCCACTCCCGTTGTCCCATCCCCACGGGACTGGCAATGGACCCGGGAAGCGCCGACGTGGTGGGTCTGGTCTATGCCCGCAGCGGCTTGGGCTGTAAGTTCGGCATCGCGCCCGCAAACTGCGTGGGCGTGATCGACAGCGACTACCGCGGCGAGATCACGGTCTGCCTGCAAAACAACGGCACCGAGCCGTACACCGTACAGGAGGGCGACCGCATCGCCCAGCTTCTGTTCGCGCCCGTCCTGCATGCGCAATTCGAGGTGTGCGACAGCCTGTCCGAGACCGAGCGGGGCGCGGGCGGCTTCGGCTCGACCGGAAAATAAGTCATTTCAGAAACATAAAAACGAGGTCTTAACCATATGGAGTTGATTTTAGCCTCCAAATCGGCGCGCCGACAGGAGATTTTGAAAAATCTGCACGTTCCGTACCGCATTTTCACCGAGGACGTGGACGAGACACTGCCTCCCGACATTTCCCCGCGGGACGCCGTGATCTGTCTGGCGCGGAAAAAGGCGTATGCCTGCCGCGATGCCATGGGCGGCGTGGGAGAGGGACAATTGCTTCTGTCCGCCGACACCGTGGTCGCCTTGGGCAATTGCATTTACGGTAAGCCCCGCGACGAGGAGGACGCAGTGCGTATGCTCACGTCGCTCAGCGGCACCACGCACAGCGTGTTCACGGGCTACTGCCTGATCAGCGGCGCGCGGGAATGTGCGGACGCCGAGGAAACGCAGGTCACCTTCCGCCCCCTGCGGGAGGAGGACATCCGCTACTACATCCGCACCGAGCCGCCCTACGACAAGGCGGGTGCATACGGCATTCAGGAGCTGGCGGGACTGTTTGTGGAAAAGATATCGGGAGACTATTTCAACATTGTGGGTCTGCCGGTGTCCGCCGTCGCCGATCGGTGCCGCACCCTGACGGGACTATCCTTTTTCGATCTCATTTCGCAGGGGAAGGCGGACGACTGATTTTTTCCGTCCGTCCCTCTTCCCGCATTCACACGGAGGTGCTTTCGGTATGAAGCAACTGTCGGTGCGGCAACGTGCCGCCCTGATCGCGCTCGGTCTTGCCGCGCTTGTACTGGCGGGCAGACTGGCGGATATGACCCTGATCCGTCCCGCACAGTATCGGGAACGGATCCGCGACGCCCTGCAGGAGGCGCAGTCATGACCGCGCGGGAACGGAAGCAGAAGGCGGCTCTGCGCGAAAAGGGCGCCCGCCTCACCGCCCGTCTGCGGGAGCTGTATCCGGCGGCGGAATGCGCCCTTGTCTTTGAAGGCGACCCATACCGCCTTCTCGTCATGGCGATGCTTTCGGCGCAGTGCACCGATAAGCGGGTCAACGAGGTGTCCGTCGCTCTGTTTAACGCCTTTCCGGACGCGCGCGCCATGGCGGCGGCTTCTCAGGAGGATGTGGAGCATTACATCCGCTCCTGCGGACTGTACCGCACCAAGGCAAAGAACCTCCGCGCCGCCGGCGCCATCCTCGCCGAGCAGTACGGCGGGGAGGTGCCGTCCGATATGGACGCTCTGCTTGCTCTGCCCGGCGTGGGCAGAAAAATCGCAAATCTCATCCGCGGCGACGTGTTCGGGCTTCCCGCCGTGGTCACCGATACCCATTGCATCCGTCTGGCGGGACGCTTCGGCTTCTGTGCAGAGGACGAACGCAACCCGCTCCGCATCGAACGCATCCTGTGCGACGCCATCGAGCCGCAGGAGCAGTCGGACTTCTGTCACCGTCTGGTGCTCTTCGGCAGAGAGGTGTGCACGGCGCGCAATCCTGCCTGTCCGAGGTGTCCCGTGCGCGACCTGTGCGACAGATACGGACGCACCGAACGAAAAAACAAATCATCCGCCGAAACGAACGAAGGAGAACACGCATGAAAGAAGTTAAGGAATATGTAGCGGGTCTGTGCGCCAAGACCAAGAGCGCCGCACCCGCACTGGCACGTGCCGGAGAGGCACAGAAGAACGCCGTGCTTGCCGACCTTGCCGCACTGCTCGAGAGCCACGAGGGCGAGATTTTGGCGGCAAACGCCGAGGACTCGGCGGCGGCGCGGGAGGCGGGCATCGCCTCGGGTATGCTGGATCGGCTCAAGCTGGACAGCGCGCGCCTGCAGGGCATTCGCGCGGCACTGGGCGAATTGCAGGGTCTGCACGACCCCGTGGGCGACGGCGAATGTTGGGTGCGCCCTAACGGACTGAAGATCACCCGCGTGCGCGTGCCGCTCGGCGTGGTCGCCGTCATCTACGAGGCGCGTCCCAACGTGACCGTGGATACTGCCGCACTGTGCATCAAGACCGGCAACGCATGTGTCCTGCGGGGCGGCAAGGAAGCCATCCGCACCAACCGCGCTTTGGTGGAATGCATCAAGACCGCGCTTGCCAAAAACGGCTTTGACGCCGCCTGCTGTGCCCTGTTGGACAACACGACCCATGTTGCGTCGCAGGTGCTCATGCATCAGCGCGGACTGGTGGACTGCCTCATTCCGCGCGGCGGCGCGGGACTGATTCGCTCGGTGGTGGAAAACGCGCGGGTGCCGGTCATTGAAACAGGCTCGGGCAACTGCCACCTGTATGTGGACGCTTCGGCGGATTTAGACATGGCGGTTCGGGTCGCGGTCAACGCCAAGACCTCGCGTCCGTCGGTGTGCAACGCCATTGAGACCGTTCTGGTGCATCGGGATGTCGCGCAGGAATTTCTGACCCGCTTCGTCCGCGCGGCATGGGCGTTCCATGTGGAAATGCGGTGCTGTCCCGCTTCGCTCGAAATCCTGAAGGACACCGACTGCAACGCGGTCGCCGCCACCGAGGAGGATTACGCCACCGAATTCAACGACTACATTCTCGCCGTGCGCGTGGTGGACTCCCTCGACCAAGCCATCGCCCACATTTCCCGCTACTCCACGGGACACAGCGAAGCTATCATCACGCGCGACATGCACAATGCCCGCCGTTTCCAAGCCGAGATCGACGCGGCGGCGGTCTATGTCAACGCCTCCACCCGCTTTACGGACGGCGGGGAATTCGGATTCGGCGCCGAGGTGGGCATCTCCACGCAGAAGCTCCACGCGCGCGGTCCCATGGGGCTGACCGAGCTGACCACCGTGAAATATCTCATCGACGGCGACGGTCAGGTTCGCTGAAGCCGTTTTCCGTCCACACCAAACGAAAGGATGCATGTGCGCACGGGCCTTCGCTCCCCCCGCCCGATCAATGCGCACGGCAAGGACACATACAATATGAAAGAAGTTTTTCTGTGCAAATACGGAGAGATCGCCCTCAAGGGGCTGAATAAATCCACCTTCGAGCGTCAGCTCATCCGCACGGTGGAAAAGCGCGCCGCACGGTACGGCGAATTCAAGGTCAGCCGTGCGCAGAGCGCCATTTATGTGGAGCCGCTCACCGACACCTGCGATATGGACGGGTGCATGGACGCGCTCCTGAAGATCTTCGGCATCGCCGCCGTCAGCCGCGCCGCCGAGACCGAGAAGAACATGGAAGCCATTCGCGCGTGCGCCGCCGAGTATCTTCCGCGCCACCTTGCGGGCGTGCACACCTTCAAGGCAGACGCCCGCCGCTCGGACAAGCGCTTTCCCCTCACCTCCCCTCAGATATCGGCAGATATCGGCGGCGTGGTGCTGAGCGCCGTCCCCGGTATCCGTGTGGATGTGGAAAACCCCGAGCGCATCGTGCGTGTGGAGATCCGCGACCGTCATGCCTATGTTAATGCCGGACAGTTCCACGGCGCGGGCGGTATGCCCGTGGGAACGGGAGGGAAGGGTCTGCTTCTGCTCTCGGGCGGCATCGACAGCCCCGTGGCAGGCTACATGATGGCAAAGCGCGGCATGGCGCTGGACGCGCTCCATTTCGAGAGCTATCCGTACACCAGCGAGCAGGCAAAGGGAAAGGTGCTGGAGCTGGCGCGTCTCATGAGCGCCTATTGCGGTCCCATCCGCGTGCATGTCGTTTCCCTCACCGCCATTCAGGAGGAGCTGCGCCGCACCTGCGACGAGTCCTATTTCACCCTGCTCCTGCGCCGCTTTATGATGCGGCTTGCCAACCGTGCGTGCGGACGCTTCCACTGCGGCGGCATCGTGACGGGAGAGAGTCTGGGTCAGGTGGCAAGTCAGACCCTGCCCGCCCTCCATTGTACCAACGCCGTGGCACGCTACCCCGTTCTGCGTCCGTGCATCGGCATGGACAAGGACGAGATCGTCCGCATCGCCCGCAAGATCGACACCTTCGAGACCTCTATCCTGCCGTATGAGGACTGCTGTACCGTCTTTACCCCGCGCCATCCCCGCACCAATCCCGACATTGCCCGTGTGGAGGAGGAAGAGGCAAAAACGGACGTCACGGCGCTGGAGGATGCGGCGTTTGCCACTTTGGACACCGTGATTTGCGACATATTTGCGTGATTTTGCACGATTTTGTCCGAATTGTCCAATGTTTTTTGCGAAATGTTCCCGTAGCTCTTGACAAAACTTATGTTTTGGAGTTACAATAAATTATGTTTGTATTGTTTTTTCGGTTTTCGGGCGTTCCCGAAACAGAACCGACGGGATACAATGTCAAGCAAATGAATTGAAAATGATAAAAAAAACGTCACAAGGAGGTGCAAAATTTGAATTTACCGTTAGCTATCGCTCTGATCGCGGCGGCGTTTGTCGTCGCGTTGATTGTCGGAATTCCGGTGGGTATCGCCATTCGGAAACGTTCCGCAGAAAAACAGATCGGCTCCGCTGAGGAGCAAGCACGGCGCATCGTGGATGAAGCCGTGGCAACAGGTGAAACCAAGAAAAAAGAAGCTCTGCTCGAAGCAAAGGAAGAAATCCTTCGCTCCCGCAACGAAAACGAACGGGAAATGAAGGATCGCCGCAACGAGCTGAACCGTCTGGAACGCCGTTTGGTGTCCAAGGATGAAACCTTGGAACGAAAACAGGAGAGTCTGGAGAAAAAGGAAGAAACGCTGAACCGTAAGATCAAGGAAAATGAGGATCTGCAAGCCGAGATTCAGGAGGTGCGCGATCAACAGTTCCGGAAGCTCGAGGAGGTCGCAGGTATGACCGCCGAGGCGGCGCGTACCGAAATTCTCGAACGCATCGAAAGCGAGGTCAAGCATGAGGCGGCAATGAAGGTCGCCGAGATCGAAAGTCAGATGAAGGACGAAGCGGACGAACGCGCGCGTCAGATCGTGACCCTTGCCATTCAGCGCTGTGCCGTGGATCACGCTTCCGAAACCACCGTTTCCGTGGTTCCCCTGCCCAACGACGACATGAAGGGCCGCATCATCGGCAGAGAGGGCAGAAACATCCGCACCATCGAAACCATG
>USTB01000033.1 GCA_900557635.1 uncultured Eubacteriales bacterium | reverse complement strand
CGCGGGGCGCGAGGTTTGCACAAACCCCGAAAACAGAAGGCATGAGACAACTGCGACCGATCAGGAGCCGCTGTTTTGGTGACGCTTAGCGTCCAGATAGTCCTGTAAAATGATCTGCGCGGAAAGGGGGTCGATCACGCCCTTGCGCTTTTTGCCGCGGGTGTCTGTGGCGTTGAGATAGCGGGATGCTTGGACGGTTGAAAGTCGTTCGTCCCGCGTTACGACCTGTAAATCGGATTTTTCGACGAGTGCGCGTACGAATTGCATGGCGTGCTCCGCTCTCGGACCGAAGCTCCCGTCCATATTGACAGGAACGCCGACCACAACGGTGCCGACACCGTACTGTGCGGCGTATTCCTTTGTTTTTTGGATCAGCTCATATTCATTCAGACCGGAAACCGTGCCGATGCCCGATGCCAGAAAGCCGGACGGATCGCTGACGGCAAAGCCGGTGCGGGCATCGCCCAAATCAATCCCGAGGTAACGTTCCATCGCTTGCTCCTTCTGCGGCGGCGACACCGTCTGTGACCGATGCGCAAAAATCCGCGATATCCGAAATAACGGTATCCTTTTCCGGCTCGTTCAGGATCTCATGACGGCAATTTTCGTACATATGAATACGAAGCTCGTTGACCTCCGCTTCCTCAAGAAGCGAATAGACCTCACGCGGACCCTTTCCGGAGTTTCCCACGGGATCGTCCTCACCTGCAATGACCAGAATTGGCAGGGACTTCGGAATTTTTGACGCCCATTCGGCACCGGTGACCGACCGAAGCAGAGTGAACAGATCCAAATAACCGCCGACCGTGAAGGAAAACTGACACATTGGGTCGTTGGCATACGCCTGACGCACGGCAACGTCCTTGCAGAGCCAGGAATGGGGCGCGTCCGTTTCGTCGCTGAATTTGGTCTGGAACGCGCCGCCGGCAAGCCGTTCGATCAGCCGACTGCGGTATTTTTTACTGCGCAGGGACGCCACGGCGCGGCACAGGGTCATACCGAGCGACAGATGGGACTGCGTTCCCGCCGTGCCGCATATGATCAGTCCGTCAAGCCCGTGCCCGAGACGCGGAATTTCGTCGTCCTCCTTGCGGTCGCGCGCACGGTAGTCCTCGGACGGCTGTACCGCATAGGCACGTGCGATGAATGAACCCATGGAATGTCCGAGCATGATATACGGCGCGTGACGGTAGACCGTGCGCATGTGACGGCGCAGTACCTCTTCGTCCCGTACCAGATGGAGATATCCGTCCTTTTCGCCGAAATATCCGTATTCCGATGGATCGGCGGCGGTCTTGCCGTGACCGAGATGATCGTCTCCGCACACACAGTAGCCGCGCTCCGCCATTTTGTAAGCGAAGTATTCGTAACGTCCGATGTGCTCCACCATACCGTGAACGACGTGGATCACGCCGCGCACGGGAACATCCGGTGTCCACATACAACAGGCGAGAGGGTGAACCCCGTCGGTGGACGGAAGGGTAAATTCCTGCTTTGTAATGTTCATATTCGGTATGCGCCGCACGGGACGGCGTTCCTTTCCTTGATTTTCTGTGTTTACAGCTCGAAATCGAGCTTGTTCCGCTCTATAAATTCCGCAACGCGCTTCTGCGTGGGGACAGAAGCCGCGCCGCCTGCCCGCATGACCGTGATCGCACCCACGATGTTCGCATATTCCACGGCGCGGGAGATCGAGCCGGAGCGGAGATATTCCAGCACCATGGCGGCACTGAAGGCATCGCCGCACCCCGTGGTGTCCACTGCCTTGACCTCATAGGCGGCGACAAATTGATAATACTTTCCGTCGTACACATAAGCGCCGCGCTTTAACACGATATATTTTGCCCGCGTCCTCTTCTGTAATGCAAGCGCGACCTTCATGCAGTTCTGCATGGTGTCGGGACGGATGCCCGTGTATGCCTCCGCCTCGATCTCGTTGGGCGAAAAGATCTCGACGTTTTCGAGCTTTTCCAGGGGCAGATCGCGCACGGCGGGACCCGCGTCCACAAATACGGGAATGCATTTGGATTTGGCGCGCTGTGTGGCGTAAATGAGGGCGTCCTGCGCGATTTCGCATTGCAGGAACAGGGCGTCAGGCAGACAGGAAAGCGCATCGTCCGCATCGGACGGCGACATGTTCTTATTGGCGCCGGGATACACCACGATGCGGTTTTGCCCGTTCTTTTCCACCATGACGACGGCAAGTCCCGTTTTTTCGTCGGGGTCGGAAACGATGAACCGCGTGTCGATCCCGTTGTCCTCATAGAATTTCATCAGCATTCTGCCGTTGAGGTCGTTCCCCAAGCGGGTGGCAAACACACTGTCGGCACCTAATCTTGCGGCGGCGACCGCCGCATTTGCGCCCTTTCCTCCCGGCTGATAGGAATAGTCGTTTCCTTCAATTACGGTTTCTCCCGCACGCGGGATGGCGTTCAGCCGAAGAAGAATGTCCATGTTGGCTGAGCTCATCGTGAGAATTCTGGGCTTTCGCATCATATTCCGTCACCTATCCTATGTTTTTCAAACCGACGATTCGGTATCTGATACCAGTATATCACATTTTTCGGCAAAATCAAGCGGGAAGCGCGCGTTTTCTTGCAATCGGCAGGAGATTCTCGCCCTCCCACATCAAAAGCAGATGTCCTGTACCGAGGGAAATTTCCGGTTCTTCACCGATGAAGTGATTGGAAACGCCCAGCGCTCTGTCGCAAAACAGCCCGACACCGTCGATGCGGTATTGCACCCCGTGCTCCGTGACACCCGAGCAGTCCCCGCCGAACGCAAACGCCGAGAGGATTCCGTCCGTGCGGCGCGGCAATCGGATCAAGCCTGCACCCATGACCGTGGCGACATATCCGCCGCCGATGAGATATGCGTCCGCATTCGCCCTTTCCAGAGAGAGAAGCAATTGCCAGTTCGCCATGGTATGATCCATGCGCCCGCCGGTGCCGCCGTAGAGATAAAAGCGGCGAAATCCGAGGTGAAGTCCGTGACGGACGGCTAACGCCATGTCGGTATCGTCCTTTTCCACGGGAACACGAATGACATGCTCGGGGAGCGTGATGTCGGCTTCTGCAAGAGAATCGAAATCTCCCAAAAGCAAATCAGGCTCCATGCCGAATCGGGACAGCACGGCAAGTCCGCCGTCGGCGGCAATGACCAGATCACCCGCCTCGCGCGGAAAAACCGATGTCGGTACGTCTCCCGCGCCGAAAATAAAACAGGATTTCATATCGCTTTCGCTCCGTTGCTCATATTAATGCTTGATACAGGGATATTTTATCACATTTTCGCCTTTTTGAAAAGAGCCGCGAGGGAATGTTAACAATATTATGCTTGAAAAAACGCGGATAACGGTGGTAGAATGAGTAAAATGCAGATACTGTGAGGACTATTATATGAAATATATTCGCGTTGCGGTTCTGTTTCTTGCCGTGACCCTTTTCCTTTGCGGATGTACCGACAAGGACAACTGGCATCCTGCGGGCATGAAGCGCGTAGAAAACGATAATGTGGATTATACCCTGTATGTGCCCGAAAAATGGACGGTCGATCTCACGACGCATGTCACATCGGCATATTTCCCCGATGACCGCTCCAACATCAGCCTGACTGCCTTCAGCCTGACAGGCGACGATACCTACATTTCCCCCGCCGATTACTGGGCACGCTACGTGGCGGACTGCAAGACCACCTTCACCGATTTCCGCTACCTCTCGGACAGCGAGGAAACCAGCGCCGAGGTAGAGACCGCTCCCGAGATCACCGACGAAGAGGCGGCTGTGAAGATCACCTTCGGCGGCATGACGGCAAACAAGTACCGTTGCTCCATGAAGGTGACGGGACAGGAATACCGCTACACCGTGGTCGTTTGCATCCGTGGCGGATACGCCTACATGCTCACCTACACCGCACTGCCCGATTATTACGAAACACATACGGAAGAAATAGACAATGTCATCCTCAACTTCTCGTTTGACTGAGCTTTTATATCTCGATAACAGCGCCACGACCCGCGTCAGCGAGGAAGTGGCGCTGAAAATGCAGGAGGCGATGCTCCGTACCTGGGGCAATCCCTCTTCTCTGCACACTGCGGGACAGGAGGCGGCGGCACTTTGCGACCGCGCGCGGAGCGATGTTCTCCGGGCGCTGGGCGCACCCTGTACCACAATGACAGACCGCCGTTCCCTGATCTTTACTGCAAGCGGCTCCGAGTCGAATAACCTTGCGATTCTAGGCTGTGCAGCGGCAAAGGAACGCAATCGCCGACTGAGGCTGATCGTGTCCGACAGCGAGCATCCGTCTGTGCTGCAGTGTGCCGAAAAGCTGGAAAAGGAGGGCTGCGATGTCTATCGGCTCAAAACACGGGACGGCGTCCTCCACGCGGACGATATCGCGCAGGCGCTTGAAAAGGAACCCTTTTTGGTGTCCTGCATGCTGGTGAATAACGAAACGGGCGCACGTTACGACGTGGAGAGCCTGTTCGCCCAAGCCAAAGCCAAATATCCGAAGTGCACCACGCATACCGATGCGGTGCAGGGATTTCTGCATGTTCCCTTCCGCGTACCGTCCCTCGGTGCCGACCTTATTACGGTGTCGGGACATAAGATCCACGGTCCCAAGGGCATCGGCGCACTGTATGTATCGCCCGCCGCGCTCCGTGCCAAGGCGATCTCGCCCGTGATCCTGGGCGGCGGTCAGGAAAACGGCTTCCGCTCGGGGACGGAAAACGTGCCCGGTATTGTGGGAATCGGCGCGGCGGCATCTCACTGTCCCGATCACGGCGCACAGACCGCCTTTCGTGAAGCGGTCCTGCAAAATCTGCCGCAGGGAGTCCGCGCAAATATTCCGCAGGGAAAAACGTCGCCCCATATTCTCAGCCTGACCCTGCCCGACATCCGCTCGGAGACCATGTTGCATTTTCTCAACAGCCGCGGCATTGCAGTTTCCTCCGGCTCCGCCTGCTCATCCCATGCGGCGCACGGGAGCTATGTCCTGCGCGCGTTCGGACTTTCCGACAGCGAAGCCGACACCACCATCCGCGTCAGTACGGACGAGGGCGTGACCGCAGACGACGCTGTGCGCTTCCTTGCGGCACTGCGCGAGGGCGTGCAGGAGCTGATACGCCGCCATTGACCCACGCAGACATCCCCAACCCCAACGACTGATCCGACGGTAAGGAGAGAAACCTCAATGAACAGCAATACAGCAAAGAACAGACGCGGCATCGCCATTGCAGGCAATGTCCTGAATGACTTGGTGAAGCGGATCGACTGCTACCCCAAGGTGGGTATGCTTGCCAACATCCGCGAAATTTCAAGATCGGTGGGCGGCTGTGTGCCGAATACCGGCATCAATCTGGCGAAGATCGATCCCACGCTCCCCATCCGCGCCATCGGCAAGGTGGGCAGAGACGAATACGGCCAATATGTGACCGCGCGTCTGCGTGAATTCGGAATCGATACCGCCTCCATCCGTCTTTCCGATACCAAGCCGACCTCATTCACCGACGTGATGAGCATGCCGTCCGGTGAGCGCACCTTCTTCCATGCGCGCGGCGCAAACGCGGAGTTTTCCCCGTCGGACGTGGATTTGGACGCGCTCGACTGTTCCCTGCTCCACATCGGATACATCCTGCTCCTGGACGCATTTGATGCGGACGATTCCGAATACGGCACGGTCATGGCGCGTTTTCTGCATGATGTGCAGGCGTGCGGGATCAAGACCTCGGTGGATTGCGTCAGCGATTCCTCGGCGGATTATGCCGCAAAAATCATCCCCGCTCTGCGCTATACCGATTATGTGATCGTCAACGAGATCGAGAGCACCTCCATATGGGGGCTTGACCCGTATTATCCCGACGGGTCGGTGCACGTAGAAAACATCCGCGAGACCATGCGCCGTATGATCGAATGCGGCGTGCGCGAAAAGGTCGTCGTCCACTGCAAGAGCTGTTCATTCTGCATGGATGCGTCGGGCGCGTTTACCGCAGTGCCATCCGTCAATATCCCGAAAGCCGAGATCCGAGGCAGTGTGGGCGCGGGCGATGCCTTTTGCGCAGGATGCCTGTACGGCATCTATTACGGCAAGAGCGACCGCGGAATGCTGGAATTTGCATCTGCGGCGGCTGTCTGCAATCTGTTCTCGGAAAATTCCATCGACAGCATGCGCGCAAAGGACGAAATGCCCGAGACCATCGCCCGTTGCGGCTGGTGTGAGCTTCCCAAAAACTTGTAATACATACCGATTTATGAAATTACGATACATTATGCAAAGGAGTTGCGAAAAATGACAGAACAATGTTACCGTCAGCAGGTGGCGCGTGCGCTTGCACTCTATGAAAAGGCAGGGATCGTCCTGACCGATGCCGAAAAACAGAACGTTGAGATCGCGGATTTCGGGCTGAATCAGGTGGAGACCATCGGATTACAGCTTGTGACCTATGTCAACACCGAGCGCGTGTGCGCCAAGGAAATGGTCCTCTTACCCGGGCAGAGCTGTCCGGAGCATATCCACGTCCCGTCCTACGGAAAGGAAGGCAAGGAGGAGACCTTCCGTTGTCGCTACGGCAAGGTGTATCTCTATGTGGACGGCGAAGGTGACCGCGAGAAGGTGCAGGCGCCCATTCCCGCAACCGACCTGACTGTATTCCATGAGATCGTCCTGCTCCCCGGCGAGCAATATACCATTACGCCCGGCACACGTCACTGGTTCTGCGGCGGTCCCGACGGCGCGGTGGTTTCCGAGTTCTCCACCAAGTCAACCGACGAGACCGACGTATTCACCGACCGCCGCATTGTCCGCGAGACCAAGATCGACGGCTGAGACACGTTCCCGCCCCCCCGAAATGAAAAAGTATTTCATAGAACTGAAAGGATAAATTGCAACCATGTTAGTCAATCTGGATGCCGTATTAAAAGACGCACAAAAGAATCATTATGCCGTCGGTCTGTTCAACACCACCGACACCGATATGCTGGAGGCAGTCATTTCCGCCGCTGAAGAGCTTCGCGCACCCGTCATCATCGGTACGGCGCAGGTTCTGCTCCCCTACGGTGAGCTGAAGCTGATCGCGCCTTCCCTGCTTGCCGCCGCAAAGCGCGCCACCGTTCCCGTGGTTCTGCACTATGACCACGGTCTGACCTTCGACCGTTGCATGGAAGCGCTCCACTTGGGATTCAGCTCCATCATGTTCGACGGCTCTGCCGGCGACCCCGAGGAAAATGCCGCCGAGACCCGCAATATCGTTCGCATCGCACATGCGTTCGGCGCAACGGTTGAGGGCGAGATCGGTCACGTGGGCGATGCCACCGTGGGTGATAACGCCAACACGGATCGCTATACCACGCCCGCAGAAGCGCTCGACTTCCTCGATAAGACCGGAGTCGATGCTCTTGCCATTGCCATCGGTACGGCGCACGGCGCATATAAGATCAAGCCGAAGCTGAATTTCGATATCCTCCGTTCCATCCGTCAGGCGACCGAAACGCCTCTGGTACTGCACGGCGGCTCGGGACTGTCCGACGACGATTTCCGTCAGTCCATTGCAAACGGCATCGCCAAGGTCAACATTTTCACCGATCTGACCATTGCAGGCGAGG
The DNA here is from genome assembly GCA_900557635.1 of uncultured Eubacteriales bacterium. The sequence goes on along the minus strand of USTB01000033.1, from coordinate 12 downwards.
AATCCGTTGCAA
>USTB01000032.1 GCA_900557635.1 uncultured Eubacteriales bacterium | reverse complement strand
CGTCGCCGACCCTCCCGTGATGATACTGGACGAGGCGACCTCCTCCATCGACACCCGTACCGAAGCCATTGTACAGCGCGGTATGGATAAGCTGATGGAGGGCAGAACGGTGTTCGTCATTGCCCACCGCCTGTCCACCGTCAAGAATTCCGATGTTATTATGGTGCTCGACCACGGCAGGATCATCGAGCGCGGCAGTCATCAGTCCCTCATCGCGCAAAAAGGAACGTACTATCAACTGTACACAGGCGCGTTCGAGCTGGAATAAACCGCAATACGCGAAAACGTGTTTCCCCACCGTTTGTCGGCGGAAGAATTTTCCGCTGACGGACGGTGGGAATTTGTTGATCAGAATTGTAAACGTTAAATTGAAAGCAGGTTGACAATTCGCGTTTGATGTAGTATAATACGATAGAATGACGCATGCGGATCGCTGTGAGATCGGCGCATATTCGCATTGATTCGTGACGTCCCCGCACAAATTCCATGAAAGCAACCGGAAATGAGGCTCCTTATGACACAAACGCACAAAAGAATTCTGAATTTAACCATGACCGCGGTTTTTACCGCACTGATCGCCGTCTGCTCATGGATCACCGTCCCGATCCCTGTCATTCCCTTCACCATGCAACTTTTCGCAGTGTTTACCGCGCTATGCATGCTCGGCGGGAAATACGGAACCCTGTCCGTGGTGCTGTATATTGCACTGGGCGCCGTCGGCGTGCCGGTGTTTGCAGGCTTTCGCAGCGGGATCGGAGTTCTGCTCGGCGCAACGGGCGGCTATATCGTCGGCTTTTTCGTGCTTGCATTGGTTTATTGGCTGATCACCGCGAGACGCAAGGTCAGCATCCGCACCCAGATCATCGCGCTTGTCGCGGGACAGTTTAGCTGTTATGCCTTCGGGACGGCGTGGTATCTTTTCGCCTACACCGAAAAGACGGGACTTGCGGGCATCGGCAGTGCTCTGATGATGTGCGTCGTGCCTTATATTCTGCCCGATCTGGTCAAGCTCGGACTCGCGGTCACGGTGTCCCGTCTGATTGCAAAACGAACCCGCTTCGATCCTGCCGTGGCAACCCGAAAGGAAGCATGATATATGATGACGAAGCAAAGGGTGCTTGCCATACTCAGAAAATATCAGAACCAGACTTATGTATCCGGCGAGGCGATCAGCCGTGAGCTTGGCGTCAGCCGCGCGGCGGTCAACACGGCGGTGAATTCCCTGCGCGAAATGGGATATACCATCGATTCGGTCACGCGGCGGGGATATATGCTGACCTATGTGCCCGACAGGATCACCCGCGAGGAATTGTCCGCGTATCTCCCGCCGTCACGCTTGGATCACGTGATCTGCCTTGAAAGCGTGGATTCCACCAATACCCACCTTAAGCACATGGTGGTCGAGGGCTGTGCCGAGGGCACGGTCGTGATCGCCGAACAGCAGACAAACGGACGCGGCAGACTGGGCAGGAGTTTTCAGTCCCCTTCCCGCCGCGGTATCTATCTTTCCGTATATCTGCGTCCCCGTTTCGATCCGCGCAACGCCGCCGCTCTCACCTCGTGGACGGCAGTCGCGGTGCGGCGCGCCATTCATACCGCCTGCGGCATCGATACCGATATCAAGTGGGTCAACGATCTGATTCTGAAACGCAAAAAGATATGCGGCATCCTGACCGAGGTCATGTTCGAGGGGGAAAGCGGCGGCATGGGTGCGGTGATCATCGGCATCGGAATCAATGTCAATCAGGAAGAATCGGAATTCGATGAAGAAATTCGGCAAAAGGCGTCCTCCCTGCGTCAGTTGACAGGACGCACCTATAACCGCGCCGCACTTGCGGCACAGTTGATCATTGAGCTTGACCGCATGTCGCAGTCCGCCGCCCTCGGCTGTCCCGGCTATATCGAAGAGTACCGCACACATAATATCACCGTCGGCAATGTGGTCACAGTCTCAACACCGAACGGCGACCGTGTCGGCTTTGCCGAGGCGGTCAATGACGATTTTTCCCTGCGTGTGCACTTTTCGGACGGCACGGTCCGCGATCTTGCCTACGGCGAAGCGGCGGTCAAAAGTTTATATTAAACTAAGAAAAATCCGACATGGTTCCATGTCGGTCAATCACAGATCAAAAGCCGCGCGAGCGTCAGAACAGTTCGCACGGCTCTTTTTCATAATCAAATAATTATCATTCACTTTAATTTAGAGAGCTTTTTGGTATTGACTATGGCAATGAGCGTCATACCGTTCTCAAGCGGCAGTTCCGGATTGACCTCAACATCCACCGTGCCGTTCCGCTTCATTGCCACCACGTTGACCGAATACCGTTTCCGCAGATTCAGCTCGATCAGATTCTTCCCCACCCATTCGTCCTTGACATCCAGCTCGACCACGGAAACCTCATCGGACAGCGATATCATATCCACAAAGCCCGAACTGAGCAGATTCTTGGCAAGTCGGACGCCCGACTCCTGCTCGGGAAAGACCACCGAATCCGCACCGACGCGCTGTAAGATCATTCTGTGCGTTTCATTTGCACATTTTGCAATGATCTGACCGACTCCAAGTTCCCGACAGAGCGTGACCGCCAAAACACTTGCCTCCAGATTGCTTGCCATGGCAATGATCACCACATCGATATCTGCAATGCCGAGCTGTTCCAGCACCTCCGGATCGGTAACATCCGCACATTTGCAAACGGGCAGGATACCGACGGCATTCTCTACCGTTTTGGGATCGATGTCCACCGCCAGAACGTCCATTCCGCGGTCGGACAGCTCCTTTGCCACCGCTTCACCGTATTTTCCAAGTCCAAAGACCGCATATGACTTTTTTGTACTCATTTCAATACTCCCTCATTGCCTTCGGTTTTCTGCGTATATCGCAGACGCATTTATCCGATACTGACATCCTCTCTCGGCTCGCGGACAATATTTCTGCTTGCCATTCCGCTGTCCAGTGCAAGCACTAAGGAAATGGGTCCCACTCTGCCGAAATACATAGTACACAGAATGATGATCTTGCCCGCCGTGTTGAGCGTGGATGTCAGATTTCTTGAAAGCCCCACCGTAGCCGTGGCGCTGACCGATTCAAAGAGAATGTCCGGTATGGACGCATCCGTTACCGCAGTCATCAGCAGAGCGGATAGAAACAGAATGGAAAATGACGTGGTCACCACGGCGATCGCACGGTGGATCGACTCCTCCGAGATCGAGCGCCCCAACAGCGAAATATCGTTTTTGCGACGGACGGCGGCATATGCCGCAGACAGGAGCAACGTCACGGTAACGGTCTTGACGCCGCCTGCCGTTCCGCACGGCGATCCGCCGATAAACATAAGCAAAAGTGCAACCAAAGAGGAAGCGTTCGTGAGGTTTTCCTGCGGCATGGAGGCAAAGCCCGCCGTGCGAACGGTCACGGATTGGAAGAATGACATCTGAATTTTATCGGTCACGCTCTTCCCGCGCATGGTCAGAGGATTGTCCCACTCCGCGATCAGAAACAGCGCCGCGCCGACAACAAGCAAAACGACGGTTGATAAAATTGCGATTTTTGAGTGAAGGGTCAGATACCGAAACACCCTGCGGTTTCCCTTGGTACGCGTTCGGATTACCCGAAGCAGATCCCACCAGACGATAAAGCCGATCCCGCCCAAAACAATGAGCAGTGATGTCGTGACGGTAATGATCGGATTTGCGGCATAATCGCAATGACTGTTTTCGCCGATGATGTCGATGCCCGCATTGCAGAATGCGGATATCGCGTTAAAGACCGAGATCCAGATCCCGCGCGCGCCGAATTCTGGCACAAACACCGTCATGTAGAAGCATGCGCCCGTCAGCTCCACCGCCAGAGTACCGACGATCACCCGCTTCACAAAGGCAATAAGACCGGTCATGGTTTTCAGATTGAAGGCATCCTGAATCAGCAACCGATCCGAAATGCCTAATTTGCGGTTCAGCAGAACCATAACGCCCGTCATCACGGTGATGACACCGAGACCGCCTATCTGAATGAGCACAAGAATTACGATCTGCCCGAAAAGGCTCCACGTGGAAAAGGTTGGAAGCGTGACCAGTCCCGTAACGCAGGTTGCGGTGGTTGAGGTGAACAGCGCATCAACATAAGGGACGGGCTGACCGTCGGCTGAGCTGACGGGAAGGCACAGCAATACACTGCCGATCAATATGACCAGAAGAAAGCTGAGCATGATGATCTGTGTCGTGGATAGTGAAAATTTATGTTTATCTGTCATGTTCCGGTCTTGACGATGCTCCTGCCGCCGTGTTATAACGTGTTGTATCGGTTATAATCGGATGGGGAGGCAGGCACAGCTCCTTTCCGTGATCGATTTCGGCTGTCGTCGGCGTCCTTCGGTGCAAGCCGTGAAATTTAAGAAAAAAGCACTCGCATAAACGAGTGCTTTTTTCTGGTGGAGATAGTGGGGATCGAACCCATGACCTCTTGAATGCCATTCAAGCGCTCTCCCAGCTGAGCTATACCCCCATCGGTGTTATCGGTATTATACATGATTTGCGTCACTTTGTCAAGAGTTTTTTTAAATCCGCATAAACAGTTTGTCCGCACATATACATGGTACAGGAAAGCGGCAGGCGGTATGCGGGCGTGAAAGCGCACAGAACGCCGAAAGCCGTGCACAGAATTAAGTATAAAAGGAGGCGCAACGATGGAGACTGCCGCAGAATATTTATGCCGGATCCTGCCCGAAAAGGCGGCTGAGCTACTGCGTGCGTATCCGGACGCGGAGGAACTGCGTCTGCGTGCGCGTCAGCCCGCATCGGTCACGCGCGGCGGTATGAACGTGATCTGCGACACGGTCATGACCGACGCGGAATTAAAGGACATCCTTGTGACCATGTGCAACGGTTCCCTGCACGCCCACGAGCACACCCTGCGACACGGCTATCTGACCGCAGAATACGGAATCCGTGTGGGTGTTGCGGGACGTGTCAACATGACCGACAGCAGCTGTTCCGTGCCGCACACAGAGTCGCTCTGCATCCGCATTCCGCACACCGTCCGTAAAGTGTGCCGTCCCCTTGTCACGCGGTTGGAACAAACCCGTTTCCGATGCGGTATGCTGGTCTGCGGTCTGCCAGGTTGCGGCAAGACCACCCTTTTGCGCGATCTGATCTGCACGCTTGCGTCTCCGCCGTACCGACTTCGAGTCACGGCTGTGGATTCACGCGGTGAGCTTCGCGACCCCGATCCGTCCTGTTGCGGTATCGCAGACTATCTTGCGGGGTATTCCAAATCGGACGGTATTGAGATCGCCACACGGGTACTCAATCCGCAGATCATGGTCTGCGATGAGATCGGTTCCTCGGACGATACGGATGCGATTTTGGCGGCGCAGAATTCAGGCATACCGCTGGTCGCGTCGGCACATGCCGCCGATATTCCGTCTCTTTTACGCAGACCGCAGTTTTTACGCCTGATGCAGGCGGGCATTTTCCCTATCGCGCTGACCGTAGAGCGGTGCGGCGGCATGTTTCATTTCTCGGATTACCACTTTCAAAATGCGGGAGGGATTGCGGTTTGAGCGCAAAAATTGCAGGACTGTTCTTAGTCGCCTTTTCCTCGGTGTCGTGCGGATTCTTTTTTGCGGCGCGGTACGGAAGCCGTCTGCGCCAATGGGAAGGCTTTCTGCGTCTGATCGAGCTGATCGCATGCCGCATTTCGGGTTATGCCAGTCCGTTATCGGAAATATACCGTGATTTCGGGGATCGGGAGCTTGAGAACTGCGGCTTCATCGATGAACTGCGACAATCAGACCTGGGCGAAGCACTGAAAAACTGCGCGGGCTTGGATCGGCGCGGCGAGGGATACTCGATCATGCTTGCATTCGCCGCTCAGCTCGGGCGCGGTGGCGTGGATGAACAGCTTGCCCACTGCCGATACTACGGCGAAAAAATCCAGGTGGCGGTGGAGTCCATGCGCAAGAAGAAGCCCCAGACTACGCGTCTGTGCTTTTCGGTTTGCGGCGCCGTGGGCTTGACCGTGGATCTTCTTTTGTTGTAAAACGATTGCGATTGGAGGAGATAACGTAAATGGATATCAGTCTCATTTTGAAGGTCGGCGGCGTCGGACTTATTGTGTGCGTCATATGTCAGATCCTCAACAAGGCGGGGCGGGACGAGCAGGCAATGCTTGTGTGCATTGCGGGCGTGGTGATCGTTCTCCTTTTACTGGTTCAGGAGATCGGCGAGTTGATCAACACCATACGCACCATTTTCGGCTTGTGATACGGTGAGCATTGAGTACGCTACAGATCTGCGGCTTTGCCGTCGTCGCCCTGTTCTGCACCGTGGTTCTTCGCCAGTTCCGTCCGGAGTTCGGACTGCTCCTCACCGCCGCCGCTTCGTGCGCCATTCTGGTCTGCTGTGTGACGTGCATCTACCCCGCGATCAGCTACATACGCCAAAGGACCGAGGGGATGGGCGAGGCGGGAAGCTGTCTGAATGTGCTTCTGCGCGCGCTCGGCATCGGATTGTTGACCCAGAACGCCGCCGACCTGTGTCGGGATGCGGGCGAGAGCGCTCTTGGCGGCAAGCTGGAGCTTTTGGGCAAGGCGGAGATCACGGTCATTACGCTCCCGCTGTTTTCCTCTCTGCTCGACACGGCGTTGTCCTTTTTATCGTAACCGCCCTTCTTTTGGTCGTGTTGGGGACGGGCTGTTTTGCGACAGAGGACGGTGAAATGCTCCCGGGCTACACGCCCTCCGAATTGCCCGAAATGCTCCCCTCGGACGTGCGCGAAATGCTTCCGGAGGGCATGCAGACATATTTTGCGGGCGACAGCGAGACGGCGGACATCGGCTCGCCGCAGAATTGGCTCTCCGTTCTGGTGCAGATCGTGCGCAATACCGTAACGACCCAGTGGAACAGCCTTTGCACCCTGCTCGGCTTTCTGATCCTGCTGAGCGCCGTCAACGCATGGGGCAAGGACGTCATGAACGGTCGGGTTGGGACGGTCATCCGTTATCTTTCGGTGCTGTGCCTCGGGATCAACGTCCATTCCATCCTGAAAACGGCATGGACTTCCCTTTCCGATTCCCTGACCTCCATGACGGTCTTTGCCGACAGCATCCTGCCCGTGATGGGCGTTCTGTATGCGGCGGACGGTCAGGTGGCATGCGGCACAGCGGCGTCCGGCGGGTTTGCCCTTGCCGTTTCCCTGCTGGAAAACGTGAATGCGTTTGTGCTGTTCCCTGTTTTGCAGGTGTGCTTTGCCTTCACGCTTTTGTCCGGCATGTGTCCTGAGTTACATCTCGACGGTCTGTCAAAAACGGTCAGAAGCATATTTACCGGACTTCTGACCGTAATCATGTCCCTGCTTTCCCTCATTCTTTCCGTACAGACCGTCCTGAGCCGCGCAGCGGACACCATGACCCTGAAAACCGTGAAATTCGCCGTCTCCAACATGATCCCGCTTGTGGGCGGCGTTCTGAGCGATGCGGCACAGACCCTGGCGGGCGGCATGGGGTACATCCGTACCACCGTCGGTGCGTTCGGCATCGCGGGAATTGTGTTGGTCGTTCTGCCGCCCCTGTGCAGTCTGATATGGTACAAGATCATATTCGGCATCTCGTCGGCAGTCGGCGCCGCCGTGGGCGCGGAGAAGGAAAGCAAATTCCTTGACGGATGCGGGGAGATCGTCAATTTCGGGATCGCCCTGCTGTGCGCATCGGCAGTTCTTTTTATTCTTGTATTCATCCTCTTTGTGTGCACCGTGAGCCGTGCCGTATAGTTGAAATGGGGGAGGTCGTTTCTATGGACGGGATCGGACAGTACCTATATTATCTGTTTGCGGCGGCAGG
>USTB01000031.1 GCA_900557635.1 uncultured Eubacteriales bacterium | reverse complement strand
CGCTTATTTTATTATACAACTCAAAATTGGCAAGCGGTGTAAGCTCACCGACTTTAATCGACCGCGTATAAGCCTTAAAAGAATGCCAATCGTCACTGTATTTGAGCCTTTGGAAAGCCTCGAAAGTTTTGGGGGCGTTACTGCCGAGCCAAACAATGGGTGCTTCATAATTCTTCTCCAATCCACGATGATATGACTAAACTTTATCATAATTTCGTAAAAATGTCAAGTAAAGAGTGGAAATCGGCATGAGGCGATAAGCCTAATGAGACAAAAAGCGGACATTTGTACGCTTTCCGTTTCGTCTCACACAAAAACAGAGGAGGAGGCACTCCCGATTCGGGGTGTCTCCTCCTCATACGTATCGATTTCGGGCAGTGTCGCGCAGTGCGGCACAAGGAGCGTCAGGCGTTTGCCAGCCATTCCTCCGCCTTTTGCTTGGAAATACGGCGAATATCCTCCTTGGGGTAGACAGAAGCCTCACCGCCGTTGACATACAGGAAATAGGAGCCGCTTTCCGTCTGATACAGTGTTTCCTCGTAGCCGTCGGCATCTCCGAAATTGCCGTGCGTTTTCTTCTTCACGATCGTAGCATGATCCGTGTCATACAGACACTTGCAAATGGTTTTCTTCATCGGGAATCCTCCTTGCCGTAGTTTATTCAACCCCATTATACGTTCTGTGCCCTGCGTTGTCAAGAGGAACGGAGAAAATAATCGCGTCTGTCCCCGCGCGTTATCGGGAAATGTCGGTCCGTTCCTCGAAGGCGGCGTGGTTGCTTTCGGTTCGGAGCAGTGTTTTGCCGTCCTGCATCAGATGGAGTTGCAAATACGCCTCACAGCACTCGCGCACGGTTTCGGACATGCTTCCCCGCATGGGCGCCAGCAGAGGATGACCGCCGTCGCGCGGGATCACGGTCAGCTCCAAGCGAAGTCTGCCCTGCCGCAGGATAAGATGCTCCCGATCCCCCGACACGATGCGCACGCCGCGATAGGTGGCAAGGCGGTATTCCCTGCCGCCGAACAGGACGGCGCAGATACAGCCCGTGAAGGAAAAGCCCAGAAAAGGAATATGTGCAATGGAAAGCATGCAGGAGCACGGTTCATCGAAATCGTTGCATTGGAGCCACAAATAGGAGCGCGGGAACGACCGACCGCTGTCTCTTTCGGCATATCCGCTCCCCTGCGCAAACACATGGGTGACGCCGTCCACCGTGATCTCGCCGTCCACCGAATGGTTCATGCTGACGACCCCGTGTCTGCACTGCATGGGCAAGCCTGCAAACGGCCCCATGATATCGGAGCGAAGCGGCGTCGGCGTGCTGAAATGCAGAGTTCCCTCGACCCCCGGCAGACGGACGCGCAGTCCCATGGGCGAAAACACACAGTCCCCGACATGGACGGTATCGCGCCAAACCGACATCTGCGGCATGGGAAAATGGCGTGTGCCGTCCGAATCGATCATTTGGATAAACGCACCGCCGTCGGCTCGTCCCGGGATAAACGCCAGCATATAATCGCCCGTGCGCTGTTTGTAGTACCAGCCCTCAAATCTTCCGTTAAACATCCGCATCCCTCATTGCCGGATTTTCGATCAGCTTTCCGTTCCCGTCAAAGCGTGAACCGTGACAGGCACAGTCCCAGCTGTGCTCGGCGGCATTATAGTGCAAGGCACATCCCAAATGGGGACAGCGTCGGCGGACGGGTGTGAGCCACCCTGCAACGGCGGCGCCGAGATTGGAGAACAGACGCGGATGAAGCATGCTTCTGTCGGACGCAAAGACTGCCGCATCCGCATTCTGCTTGCCGAGGATCCTGTCACACAGGATATCTGCCGCGACCGCCGAGGTGGTCATTCCCCACAGATTAAAGCCGGTCGCCACGTACACATTGGGCATCGCGGGGCTGTATTGGCCGATATACGGCACATCGTCCAGCGTGACGCAATCCTGATTTGCCCACCGATGCGCCTCCTTTGCCTGCGGAAAACGGCGGCGGACATACTGTTCGATTGCCGCATAAGCGCCGCCCTGCTTTCCCGTGCGATGGTCGCCTCCCCCCACAAGCAGAAGATCGCGGTAATTCCGAAAATAGAAGCCGCCCTTCCCCGCATCGATTGCCGTACACCCGATATCGGGCGCATTCCTGTATGCAATAATGTAGGAGCGGTTCTGATACTGCTTGGTAAAGTACAGTCCGCGGCGGTTCACAAAAGGAAAATGCGTGGCGACAATGATATGATTTGCCCGAATCCGTCCCGAATCGGTAATCGCCGTGGTTCCCGAAAGCTCGCGGACAAAGGTTCCCGTGTAAATGCGCAGACCGCGCGCCATGCCGTTGAGAAAACGGAGCGGATGAAACTGTGCCATTTCGGGATAGACGACCGCATCGACCGCAGGAAAGGGCAACTTCGGCTTTGCGGTATACTCGGCAGTAAATCCCAGACGCCGAACCATGTCCGCCTCCTCGCGCAGACCGTCCTGTCCGGTTCGCGAAAACATGACCGACGGACGCACCTCGAAATCGCAGTCGATGCGCTCGGCTTGCTGTCGGATCCACTGCAGGGCGCGCAGATGGGCATGCAGATACTGCTTTGCATGCGCAAAACCGTATCTTTCGGCAAGATCCCGATAGCGCAGATCGTGCTGTGCCGTTAAAACCGCCGTGGTTCCTTTGGTAATGCCCTCTCCGATCTCCTTCGCCTCCGCTACGACTGTATCCACACCGCATTCGTGCAGACGCGCCGCGCAGAGGATCCCCGCCATTCCGCCGCCGATCACGCAGACCTCCGTGCGGATATCGCCCTGCAATCTTTGCCCTTTGATCGGTGTTACGCCGTCCGTCCATAAATACCGCATAACGATGCCTCCCGTTTCACAGTTTTTCCCTCTGATTTTGGTCTGCTTTTTCGGGATTTATGCAACGCGTCGCTGATCGTGTCATGTCGGGCTTTTCGTGCATCGGGCAAAAAAGTCGGCACCCGACCGTTTCCGATCGGGTGCCTATGGGTTTGTTACAGTGTATCGTCCTCTTCTCTCGGACGAATGGTGCAGGGTAATGTGATGCTTTGTACCTGATATTGCGTGTTTCGATATCCGACAGGCACAGCTCCGTTTCCGCTTTGCGCGGATGCGTTGACCGAACTGCCGCCCGTATTTGCGTCCTCGGAGATCTCGATGCCGAGGATCGCCATGCGAACCAACAGACAGTCGTTGGAATCGATCTTTCCGTTGCCGTTCATATCGGCTCGGATAAACCTGCCCGAATCCGTCTGTCCGCTGTCGGCGTCAAGAAGCATCTTTCGGATGAGGATATAGTCATTGGAGTCGATTCTGCCGTTGTCGTTGACGTCGCCCGAAATTCCCGTATACTTTCCGCAGATATCGCAGAATTCATTACGGTCGGTATCCTCGTGCACCGCCTCGTCGCTTCTCTGTCCGCAGACCGTGCATGCATACCAATGCTTTCCGCTGTCGTAGAACCAGTCGGGGTCGTACTCATGTGCCAAGGTCTCGCCGTCGGTAAAGGTCGCTTCCCCGCTCACGCCGCAGGCGCAGGAGTAATAGTACACTGCCTTCGCGGTACAGGTCGCGGCATATTTGAGGTACTTTTCATCGGTGCTCCGACAGTTGAAATCGTGGGTATGTCCCGCCACGGGTGTGATCTCATAGTTACAGACCGTGCACACCTGCGGTGTGGTTTCGGTTGCAGCATCGCCCGCCGTATGCGCCGATTCGTCCTGTTTTTCACCGCAGACGGCGCATTCGTGCCGGTGCCCGTCGCCGTTCTTCTGCCAACCGCCGAAGATATGTCCGCGCGCACTGCCGTACCGCTCGCCGCAGATCTCGCAGACCGCCTCTTCGGTACAGGTCGCCGTTCCGCCCATATGATGACAACTGCAGTAGCACTTGGTGCACATGCCGTTCTCCCACGTGTGCGCCTCGGAAGCGATGATGACCTTGCCGCACTTGCATCTCTCGGTATGCGCATCGTTGCCGTACGGATAGCACATGGTATATTCGTGACGGTCGGGGTCAAGCGGACCGTAAGGCTCGCCGCATTTCTCGCAGAGCGCCGGCTCCATGCAGTTTGCCGTGCCGCCCGTGTGCTCGCAACCGTAGTGGCAGGAGCTACAGACGCCGTTCTCATCGAGATCGTGCGGAAGGGTCTTGACCATATCACAGCAATTCCAGTGCTGTGTATGCGTGGTATCGGTGACATCGGTGTAATATGCCGACCACGGCTCTGCGTGGTTGTCGGGGTCGATATCGCCGAAATGCTGTTGACAGGTGGAGCACCATGCAGACTCTTTACAGGTAGCGGGCCAACTGTCGCTGTGACCCGTTGCGGGAATCACGGTTCCCTTAGTGATAACGGCGCGGCACTCCCAGCATACGGTATCGCCGGTGTAGCCGTCCTCGGTACAGGTGGGATCCTTTTGGTCGGCGGTATAGGTGCCGTACACCGACAGATCGTGATTGTCCGGGTCGATCACGCCGTATTCAATGCAGCAGGTATGGCATTTTGCCCGTTCATGGCAGTTTGCAGGCGTTCGGAGAGGATGCTCACAGATACAGCCGCAGACCGTGCAGATGCCTTCCTCCCATTTATGGTATTCATAGGGATATTTCGGTCTGCCGCAACAGCTCCATTTGCTGTGATGCCCCGCATCGTCCTGCCAGTCCTCGACATTCCAGACATCGGTTGCATCGTCGGGATGCGTACTCCGATCATAGTCGCCGTATTCGTTGCCGCAGACCTCACAGATCGCGCATTGGATACAGGTCGCCTTGCCGCCCGTGTGCGGAAGCAATTCGCCTCTGGTCTCGCCGCACTTGGAGCAGGTGGAAAGCACGGTGCAGGTCGCTTTCGACCAGTCGTGACCGTTCTGCTGGCATTCGGTAAGCACCTTCAATTGCAGGAAGGGCTGATAGTCGGACCGGGTATCCCCGTAGGTCATGGTACAACGGAAGTAGTATCCGTTCATGCTCAGGGGTGCGTTTACGATCCGCAGGGTGGTTTTTGTGTGATAAGTAATGCCGTCGGAGGACGTTTCGGTGGCGTACTCTTCAATGCAGTAATCGCGCAGTGCCTCCACCTCGGAAAGACGGACATAGCCGCCCTCACCCATGTAGACCTCCCAATAGACGTCGGTCGCCACAAGAGGACTTCCGCCTGAGATGTTCGCCTCAAAGACCGTGCCCTCACCCTCGCGGATCGTCTGCATCGGGAGGCTCACGTTATAGAAAAACGGATCATAGAGAACGTTCAGGGTCACCTCGTCCGTGATGACCTGGCTGAAATCGTTTTTGACCACGCAACGGTAAGCATAGTACCGATGTTCGGCATACAGTCTCGGGCTCCATCCGAACGAATAATAATTTTTGTTTTCGCCCGGCATATCTTCAAAGGCAACATCCTCTCCGGCATAGGTTCTCTTGGAGACCTGCCACTGATAGGAGGTCGCGTACCGCGCCAGCACCTTGATGCTGTAATTGTTGCCCGTGGGTACTTTTACCGTAACGCTCTCGGGCTGTTCCAGAATTTTGATCCAGCGGTCGGTGACCTCCACGTCGATCGTTTCGGAGACGGCGACATCGGTGAGCGTGGTTCCGTCGCTCAATCTGGCTTCGCACCGATAGCGCCAACCGTCCTTATCCTCGGTCACCTTGAAGGAATATGCTTCCTTCCCGTCTGCCGGCGTGTGGCGTTCATAGGTCTTGCCGCCGTCCCGACTGACATACCATGCGATGCTCTTTATGGTAACATCCTGCCCATCCGGAGGAAGCGTTCCCTCAACGAGACGGAGCGTTACCATCTGATTTTCCGAGAACGGGGTGTCGCTGACGATCTTCGGATTGAACCTATGGACGGTCGCGGTATAAATACCGACCTGTGTGTTCGTGTCCGTTCTGCGAAGCTCACAGCGGAAGGTGCGGTTGATCCACGATTCCCCTGCCGCAACGGTATAGGTGAGGCGGCATTCGCTGTCGCAGTTCGGATCGCTGATCGTCGTCCAGTTCAGACCGTCGTCACTGTACGACCATATCAGCTTATAATCCTTCATCTGTTCGGCAGTCGGCGCCTTGGCAAAGGGCTGAATCGTCACCGACATACCGGACGTTGCAACATAAAGGGTTCTCTCGTTTGTAGCAATGGACTGGAACAGGGTGAGCCAAAGCGGATTGCCCGGCTGACCCTTGAGGGTCAGCGACGAGGAATAGCCGCTCGGGACCGCGCTGAGGGATTCCAGCTCCTCGGCTGACTGCATCCAGAGGCAGACCTTTCTGCCGTCGATGGGATATGTTCCGTACACGGAATAATTTCTTCCGTTCCTGACCGAGACCTGGGAGACACTGCTGAATGAAGAATCCTCATTGGCAAGGACATAGGACTGTTTCCACACCTTCACGCCGTCCGCGTCCGTCGCCTGACCGGCATAATCCACATTGACATTGCCGCCCTCAACGATCATTTTCAGGGACTTCTCCATCTTGCCGGTAACGGTACCGCATTTGAAAACCACCGTACCGCCGCCCTTAACATCCAGACCGTTGACCGTACCGAACCCGAAAATATTCAGGGTCGCGCCGCTCTTCACCTCGATCGGCTTTGTAAAATTGTAGGTTTTACCGTTCTGGAGCCACAGCGTCAGATCTCCCGACTCTACGGTGATCGCGGGGATCTCGCCGTTCTCGACATTAGGAATCATTGTTTGCGAGCCGGAAACGGAATAGACATTATAATCTTTGCCCGACACGATCGCATCATTCAGATCAAACAGGAAGAGGTAGCCGGTTTTTTCCAAGAAGGAGTCTTTGTAATACGACCAGTGCGTCGTGCCGCCGACCTCATGCAGGAAGATACCCTCGCGCTCAGATGTGGTATACTCGATGTATACGACCTCCTTGTCTTCCATCTTTAAGTCGGTAACGCGGGTGCACGTGTTGTTGAGCAGATTGAAGCTTTCGGGGATCACACGCTGTCCGCCGTTGGGATTCTTCATTTCCACGCCGGTGCGAAGGACACCCTTGCCCTTGAAGTTGATCGTGCCCGTCTTGCCGTCATACTGACCGATGGCGATCGATCTGCGGTAATCCTTCTGACCCGATGCCGTCTTAATCCGCGCTTCCACAACACCTCCGCCCGAAATATTCAGCGTGTCCATCTGAATGGCAAAGCACTCGGGGAAGCCGTCGGACTGCTTGCCGCCCATGTAGCAAATACCGGTCAGCTTTCCGCCGTAAACATTGATTGTGCCTTCCCGACAGGATATCGCGGCGATATGACCGTAGGTCGAGCTTTCGCGGCGTTCGACCTCGGCATACAGCTCGGAGGTATCATAGATATTGATGCCGTACGATGCTTTGATTGCGGCTTCATAGTCGTCCCCGCCCGAAAAGCCGCAGTATGCGCTGACCTTACTGCCGCCCTTGACAATGAGATATTTGGAAGTGGAGCACCTGACATACGCCTGCATGTTAACACCCTTGGGGCATTCGTCCACGGTGATCTTCTGTGAAGTATAAATGCAGAGCTGGTTTGTGTAGATACTCAGTCTTGCGGAACCCGTAATGTTCACGTTGCCGTTTTTGTTATAGATCCCGAAATAAGAATTATATGTACCGTCACCCGCGGACACCGCGTTCTTGCCCGCCAGCGCAGAGTAGCCGATGGTGCTGTCCGCACCCTCCAGACGGATATTCAGGTTCATTGATACGTCATCGTCCACATGGATGAAGGAATACAGCCATGTGGTGCCGTCGTTGATCTTTTTATGGTAGGTTCCGCCCGATGTGATGTTGAA
This sequence comes from uncultured Eubacteriales bacterium, assembly GCA_900557635.1. Next base: position 359 of record USTB01000031.1, on the reverse strand, counting down.
GCCGTTCAGGATCAGCGTGTTCGTGTCCGGATCGAACCGCCAGCCCTTACCGGAAAGGCAGTTGCTCGTGACCTTCACCCCGCCGACCGAAAGACCGTAATTCTGGTACGCGTTCGCACTCACGGCAAAGAACGCGGCGGCTGTCATGACAACAGCAACAACCGAAACCAGAATGAAGATGAAGCGCTTTTTCATTTCAGCTTACCTCCGTTGACCCTTTCTTTTTGTATTTTTCGACGAAAAGAGAAACGCCCTGCTTGAGTACATCCATTTGGCTTTTCAGATAATATTCATCCTCGAACATCGCGTAGTGCACGCAGGCGCGGACGAATATGAAGATGAGGGACGTAATAACCTCA
>USTB01000030.1 GCA_900557635.1 uncultured Eubacteriales bacterium | reverse complement strand
CAGCCGTAGGCTGACGGCTCCCGACGCGGGGCGCGAGAGATCATACTCCGCCGCAGTTGTTCCCATCGGAAAGCAAGATACGAAAATGGGAAGGCACGGAGCAATACCTGCCCTGTGCCTTCCGAATTTGTTGCTTTATGAAATCGTGCGGTTTCTTAGCTCAGTTGAAATATCTCTTGAGCAGACCGGCAAATGCTCTGCCGTGACGGGCTTCGTCCTTTGCCATTTCGTGAACGGTGTCGTGGACGGCATCCAGATTCAGCTCCTTGGCGAGCTTGGCAAGCTCGAACTTACCGGAGGTTGCGCCGTTCTCGGCGGCAACGCGGGCTTCGAGATTTTCCTTGGTGGATGCGGAAACGCATTCGCCCAAAAGCTCGGCGAATTTTGCCGCATGCTCTGCCTCTTCAAATGCGGCGGTCTTCCAGTATTCCGCAATTTCGGGGTATCCTTCTCTTGCGGCGGCACGGGACATGGCGAGGTACATACCAACCTCGGAGCATTCGCCGTTGAAGTTTGCGCGCAGACCTTCTACGATGCGGGGATCGGCGTTCTTGGCAATGCCCACGACATGCTCAGCCGCCCAGGTCTGCTCTTCGTCGGTCACTTCAACAAACTTCTCGCCGGGTGCGCGGCACAGAGGACATTTGTCCGGACGAACGTCAGATTCCACGATTTCTCCGCAAACGGTGCATCTCCACTTTTTCATAGTCATAATCTCCTTTAATTTATCAAATTTATAATGATTCTAATTGCTGATTCTATTATATCATGATTTTCTCCATTTTGCAAGAGGTTTTTCAAAAATGTTGAAAATTTCTTTGAAATGTGCTATACTAATGCATGTTGTGGAGTGTTTGTGCCTTTTTGAGGGGCATCGACACGCCGAAAAAAGCGGGGACGGAAAGACGTTGCCGTACAAAAGACAAAATGAGAGCGGAGAAGCATCAATATTATGTTACAGCTTGAGCATATTTCATTTTCGGTACCGGACGGTCGGGAGATCCTGCATGATGTCAATTTGACATTGGATGAGCGTATGACCGTGATCACCGGTCCGAACGGTAGCGGAAAATCCACGCTTGCCAAAATCATTATGGGCATCAACAAACCGTCCTCGGGCAGGATCCTGCTCAACGGAGAGGACATCACGGCGTGCTCTGTCACGGAGCGTGCCAAGCGGGGCATCTCCTTTGCCCTGCAACAGCCCGTCCGTTTTAAGGGCATCACGGTGCGCGACATGCTGTCCATGGCACACAGAAGCACCCTGACGCGCGCGCAGGCGTGCTCCTATCTTTCCGAGGTGGGCATGTGCGCCGAGGAATACGTGAACCGCGAGATCGACGATTCTCTTTCGGGCGGTGAGCTGAAGCGCATCGAGATCGCATCGGTCATTGCCCGCGGGACGGCGGTCACCGTGTTCGACGAACCCGAGGCGGGCATCGACCTGTGGAGCTTCCGCAACCTCATCCGTGTGTTTGAGCATCTGCGGACGACGGCGAAGGGCAGTATCCTCATCATTTCCCATCAGGAGCGTATCTTTGCCGCATGCGATCGCATTCTGTTACTGGAAAACGGCGTGATCGCCGCAGACGGCAGTCGGGAGGAGATGCTTCCCAGACTTGCACAGTCCGGTCCCGCGTGCACCTGCTGCACTGATCCGCAAGCCGCGCACTGAGCGCAGAACGAGAGCAACGAAAGGAAGCGTAATAAGACCTATGGCAGAGTTAAATCAGGTGGAAAAAGACCTTTTGAAAACCATCACAGGTATCGACGATCCGCTCAGCGGTGCCTATAATCTTCGATTGAACGGGAAGCCCTTTGCAAAGCAGTCCAGTCAAAACATAGAGATCCGTTCCAAGACAGACCGTCCCGGCATCGATATCATCATTGCGCCCGGCACCAAGTATGAGGAGGTGCACATCCCCGTGATCCTGACCGAGGCGGGACTGCGGGATCTGGTATATAACGATTTCTACGTGGGCGAGGATGCGGACGTGGTGATCGTGGCGGGTTGCGGCATTCACAACTGCGCCTGCGAGGACAACGCGCACGACGGTATCCACGCCTTCCACATTGCAAAAAACGCGCGTGTGCGCTATCTGGAAAAGCACTACGGCGAAAAAGAGCAGACGGGACAGAACGAGATGAACCCCACGACCATCGTGGAGCTTGCGGAAAATGCGCAGATGGAAATGGACACCTCACAGATCCGCGGCATTGATCGTACCGTGCGTGTGACACGCGCCAAGCTCGCGGAAAACGCGACCCTGAAAATCACGGAACGGATATTGACCGACGGGGAACAGCGCGCGGAAACGCGCTTTGAGGTCGACCTTGACGGAGAGAACGCAAAGACCCATGTGATCTCACGCTCGGTGGCGTGCGGTCATTCCCACCAGCTCTTTCTGTCCCGCGTCAACGGAAACCATATGTGCACCGGTCACACTGAGTGCGACGCCATTATCATGGATGAAGCGTCGGTCAGCGCCAAGCCCGAGATCAACGCAAACAGTCCGGATGCACGCCTGATCCATGAGGCGGCGATCGGCAAGATTGCGGGGGAACAGCTTATCAAGCTCATGACCCTGGGACTGACCGAAAAGGAAGCGGAGGAAAAGATAATCAACGGCTTCATTGCCTCTTGACGTTTTTGCTTTTCTATGATATTATAGCAGCATAGTAAGGAGAGATGACGATGCTACCTTTGAATACCGAACAGACCAAGCTGTTGTTTGACGCCCTGCTTTCCCTGAAGGACGCAGAGGAGTGCGGCAAATTTTTAGAGGATCTTTGCACCATCAAGGAGCTGGAGGATATGGCACAGCGCCTTTCGGTTGCCGTGGGCTTGCTGGACGGCAATACCTTTGTCGAGATCGGCAAAAAGACCGGCGCCAGCTCCGCCACCATCAGCCGCGTCAACAAGTGCATTATGTACGGCTCGGGCGGCTACCGCGAGGTGATCGCCAAGCTCCGTCCCGCAGACAAAACGGAAACGGAAGGCTGAACGAACCTGCAAAGCCGCAAAGGGTGTAAAAGACGCAAAGACGGAAAGACGCAAAAAGGCACCGCCCGAAGCATGCGGGCGGTGCCTTTTTGTGTTGCGCCGATATGATCTGCCGTGGGTCGCGGTCGCGGCGGTGTGACGGTCACGCGAACAGGCGGCGGTAGATATCGGAAATACGGTCGGTCGGCAGAGGGGCGACGCAATTGGCGAAATTGCCCGCAGAGCACACAGCGGCGTCATAGGAGCGTATCTCGTCGTCGGTGAGGGTGAGATGAACGTCCGAAAGGGACGGAATGACCTGTGAAACGGTCTCGGGGGTCGTTCCGAGAAAGTCGGAAATCGTAGCGAGGCGTGCGCTTCCTTCCGCCGTCGCCATGGCATGGCGGATATATTCGCCCGTGAAAACGGCGCAGGCTCTGCCGTGCGGGATGCCGCGCTTCAGGGTCAGATTATACCCTAAGGGATGGGGAAAGCCCGTGCCCGTGGTGTTGATGGCGAGCCCGCCGAGCGAGGCGGCATAGAGAAGCGTGCTCCGATTCTCCTCGGTGACGGTCAAGCCTGCGGCGCCGGCGCCTTTAAGTATGTTCCACAGCATTGCGCCGCCGTTGAGGGCGTATGCGGCGGACAGCACGGTGGTCTTGGGGGACAGGTAGGATTCGATGCAGTGGCAGAACGCATCCAGAGCGCACGACAACGCCGATGCGGGCTTCATGGATTGCAGATATCTGCCGTCTAGGAAGGCGCATTTGGCGTAGGAATGCGGGGAGTTAAAGGTCTTTTTGCGGTTCTCGGCGTCCAGTGTCAGAATCGAATAGGGATTGACCTCCGATCCCGTTCCTGCGGTGGTGGGGATGAGAACCAAGGGCAGGGAAGGGCAAAGCGCTTCGGGACGGAAAAGCTCCATGGGGGCGATGCTCGGGTTTTGGGCAAACGCCGCTACGGCTTTTGCCGCGTCAAGAGGCGAACCGCCGCCGATGCCGATCACAAAATCCGCTTGTGCGCGGACTGCGGCAAGACCGCCCTCGCAGCAAACCGAGAGCAGAGGATTTTCGCCGATCCGATCAAAGACCGAATATGCGATCCCGTGTGCCGTCAGCACGTCGGTGACGTCGTCCAATGCGCCCGAGGCTTTGGCGGAATGCGCTCCCGTGACGATCAGACAGCGTGTTCCTTGGATCAGATGCTCTGCGTGGGATGCGATGCAACGGTCGCCGCTGATTACGCGAACCGGCATATATTCATTCATTTCGTACATATGGCTTCCTCCGAATTCCGTTGATATGTTGTGTCTTGCCTTGCCTTGCCTTGCTTTGCCTTGCTCCGCGTTGCCCCGCTTTGCTCCGCTTTGCTCCGCTTTGCTCCGCTTTGCCTCGCTTTGCTTTCGTCGGCACCCTTATGCGCGGCGGCGTGATGCGCAGGCTCCAAAAAACCGGGGCAACGCGATCGCGTGCCCCGGCGCAAAGAGCGGCTGATCAGCCCTCTCTGATATTGTATTTGGTGCGGTACCAGTCCTTGACCTGATTCTTGACGGAGGAGTTGTAGTCCTCGGCGATGGAATCCTTGACCTCGTCGTACTGGCTGTACTCACGTGCCAGTGCGGTGATGAAGTAGTCGATATCCACCATCATGCCGTCGTCATCGTAAGGCTCAAATGCTTCGTAGCGTGCGAGGAAGTCGGCGTAAAGCTCGTCGTACTTCTTCATGATGTCCGCTATGGAGCAGTAATACGAAACCGGAATCTGGTTGCCCTCTGCATCGGTCTTGGTAGACTTGACGGGGCGCTCACCCTTAAGGACATCGGGGTCTTCTTCCAAGGTGAAGCCGAGGAAGGGATCCAGCTCAGCCTCGCGGTTCTGCTCCTTGGCAAGTGCCCAGTTGTCGGCAGACAGGAGAAGCTGTTCGGCGGTCATGTCGTCGCTCTGCCACAGCTTGAACATATTGCCGGTGTACAGTGCGTTCATGTTATAATCGTTGGAGATGCGGTGCACCACACCGTCGCTGTCGCGGGTGTAGTCGATCTCGTTTACACCGTACTGGAAGATGTTGCGGAATTCCTCGTTCATGGTGAGCAGTTCGAGCACTTCCATGCAACGGGAGGTCGTGACGGCGTACTTGCTGACCGCATAGACCGAGGAGAACACGTCTTCGTTGTACAGGATAGGCGTCTTGTACGGGATCACGTAATACTGCTCCTCGTACTTCTGCGCAAGCTCCAGACCGCCCTTGACCACGGCGGCGGCTACGTTTTCCACACCGTCGATGGAGTCCATGTACCGGATGTAATTCTTGTATTTATACTTTGTGATATAATACTGGTTGAAATCGCGGTAGCTGAACAGGAGCATGGGGGACAGTCGGTCGAGGAATGCGGAGGTTCCCACAGCCGAAAAGTCGGACGGCTTGAGCCATGTGCCGAGCATGGTGGGCTTGTTATCGATGAAGTAGGTCAGCTCGGAGCCGTAATTCACCATGGGGATGTACTGCGGCTCATGCTTGATCACCAGATCGAAATAGTCGGTCAGATCGGACATGGCGGCAATGGAGTTGCAGTCGATATAATACTTGTCTGCCAGCTCGCGGTTGATGAGGATGTACTCATATTCGCCGATGATGTGGTTATTCGGAACGGCGAAGGTGCCGTCCGATGTGGTGACAGCGCTCAGCAGATCGGAATTGATATAGGACTTGAGGATGCTGGAACCGACGTTCAGCTCGCCCGAAAGGTCGGCTAACAGACCGCTGTCCACATATTCCTGATAAAAGTCTGCGTTATTAATGAGGAAGATATCCAGCTGATTGGGATCTGCCTCCGGATACACCGTCTCGGTGAAGCCCAGCTCGTTTTTCTTGGTTTCGGGAGTGTATGCGGTGGTCTCCTGTGTATCGTCCCCGTCGACGGTTCCGATGTCGATCTGATCGTTTGCCAGATCGGGGGAGGTGGTGACATTCGCACTCTTGACCTGACGCGCTGCCGCCGCCTGTGCCGCGGCAAGACGCTCCTTCAAGGTCTCGTCTGCCTGGATCTGCGCCATCTTCTCCTTGAGGACGTTGTAATACTCTGCTTCAGGGAAAAGACGAAGCTCGATATGGGTCTTGTACTGCGCCTCGGAAATCTCGTTGAGAGCAGTCTGCACACGTGCGATCGCCTCGTCCGTTGTGCCCTCATTGCATATGGAGTACAGAACCACCGTCACTGCCGCGGTATCATCCGTGAAGTGGACATAGGTGTTCTTACTCTGCGAAGCGTTGCCGTCCTGTCCGCAGGCGGTCAGCACCAAGGGCAGAACCGCACACAGGCAGAGAAGCAAGCAGATGATCTTCTTTTTCATGGAAAGAACTTCCTCCTGGGTAACAAACATAGCCGAAATCCGACTACTATATACATGTAGACTATTTTACTCTAATAAAATGAATATGTCAAGTGCATTTTATCGGCGCCCGGGTTTTTGGTGATTCCATACAATGCGCCGTCCCTGCAATTGGCACATGTGCCAATCGGCGGAAAATGCGATCAGTCCAGATAGTCCTTAAGACGCTTGGAGCGGCTCGGGTGACGCAGTTTGCGCAGAGCCTTTGCCTCGATCTGACGGATGCGCTCACGGGTGATGTTAAAGACCTTGCCGACCTCTTCCAGAGTACGGGTCCTGCCGTCGTCCAGACCGAAGCGGAGCTTCAAGACTTGTTCCTCACGCGGGGTCAGGGTGTGGAGCACCTCGTTGAGCTGTTCCTTGAGCAGGGTGTAGGATGCGACCTCTGCCGGAGCGGGGGAGGTCTCGTCCTCGATGAAGTCGCCCAGGTGGCTGTCCTCCTCCTCGCCGATCGGCGTTTCGAGAGAGACGGGATCCAGTGCGATCTTCATGATCTCCCGCACCTTTTCGGGGCTCATGTTCAGTTCCTTTGCCACCTCGTCCGGCGTCGCCTCGCGTCCCAGCTCTTGTAGTAACTGGCGCTGTACGCGGGACACCTTATGAATGGTCTCCACCATGTGGACGGGGATACGGATGGTGCGCGCCTGATCGGCAATGGCGCGGGTGATTGCCTGACGGATCCACCATGTGGCGTAGGTGGAGAATTTATAGCCCTTGCGGTAGTCGAATTTTTCCACCGCCTTCATCAGACCTAAGTTGCCCTCCTGAATGAGGTCGAGGAAGAACATGCCCTTGCCCACATAGCGCTTGGCAATGGAAACGACCAGACGCAGATTGGCTTCCACCAGCTCCTGCTTTGCCTTGGTATCGCCCTGTGCCATCTTTTCCGCCAATGCAGTCTCGCGCTCGGCGTCAAGCAGGGGCACCTTGCCGATCTCCTTGAGGTACATGCGCACGGGGTCGTCGATCGCCAGACCCTCCTGCGCCAGCATTTTTTCCATGTCCTCGGCACTCTCGTACTGCTCAACCTCGTTTTCGATCTGCTCGTACTCGGGTGCGTCCAGATATCCGGTCACGGTGACGCCGTTGCTCTCCAGCATCTCGTAGATCCGTTCCATTTGCTCAATGTCGTAATCCACGTCCTCCAGCGCTTCCATGATCTCGGCATTGGTCAGGGAGCCTTTTGCTTTTCCCCGTTCCACAAGCTCCCGAACGTCGAATTTCTTTTCACTGTGAGTTGCCGGTGTTTCGGGGGTTTGCTTTTCTTCTTTTGTCATTGAGAATATCCTCCAGATTATCGTTGGATTTTGACGACCTTAATGTTTTGATACAATCCGCCAGAACCGTTCCGTCGTTCTTGAGCAGTTCCGTGCGTGACAGCTTGAGCTTTGTGATGTACCCCATTTCCTCGGGGCTGAGGTATTGACTCAGTGCGGCATCCGAAAAGGCTTCGCCGTCGGCGCACTGCTCGGTGAGCACCGTATAGATCCGACGGTTCAGCGCGGTCACGAAATCGTCCGCGCACAGCGGCTCACTGCCCCCCCGCGCCTCGCGCAACAGCTCGGGATAGCAGAGAAGCAAGCCCAAAATGGCTTCCTCTGCGCCGGCGGCACGTGCGTTTTTCAGCTTATCGGGGTTCAGACGGTCGCCGATGCCCGCACTGCGCTGCATAAAGGAAGCGGTCTCTTCCCTCTGCCGTGTCCTCTCCTCCCGCTTTCGCAGGCGGCGGACGTCGGCGCGCAGGGTCTCTTCGGGGATCTCCAGCTTTTGGGACACCCTGCGGAGATACAGCTCGGCTTCCACCGAGGAATTGATCTGCGCGATGAACGCGGCGGCTTCGGCGGCGGC
>USTB01000029.1 GCA_900557635.1 uncultured Eubacteriales bacterium | reverse complement strand
CACACATTTTTTCAGAAAGGAGCATTTTTCAAATGGAGCAAACCAAACAGGCACAGCCGAAAAAGGATCGGGTATCCCTTCCGCTGACCGTGCCTCCGTACAGCACCTATCATGCGCAGGGGATCGGCGGCGCGGTGTTAGCCTCCAATCCGACCATCCGCAATTGGTATCTCAGCCTTGTGATGGAGCTGAAATGCACCCGCCGCTTTTTGGAGGGGTACGGCAGTCCCGAATTGGATATCCTCCGCTCCTCCTATCGGGAGATCCCGTGGATCATTGTGGATCGGTATCCCATGCGCTATCAGGGAGAGGAGACCAATCGCATCATCTGTGACATGCTGTCCGACGGCTACTACGTGGCATACGGATGCGTGGACGACTTTTTCATCCGCGGAAAATCCTTTTACGGGGAGCGGCACTTCCTGCATGACGGGCTGATCTGCGGCTTTGATGCGGACAAGCGCACCTTCCGCATGTACGCCTACGATCAGCGGTGGATCTACCGCACGTTCGACATCGCACAGGCGGACTTCGAGCGCGGCAGACAGTATGCCTTCGATCAGGGCATTTACGGGTCGCTTGACGGCATTCTTCTGCATCGGGGCGAATGCCGCTTCCGCATCGACGACGCCGTGCGCGGCATAGCACAGTATCTCCATTCGTCCAAGGAGGACTATTTTGCAAGGAAGGAAGGGGACATCTGCGGGTGCGCCGTGCAGGAATTTCTGATTTTGTATCTGAATCTCCTGCTGAACGGCGAGATCGATTACAAGCGAACCGACCCACGCATTTTCCGCCTGCTGTGGGAACACAAAAAGGTCATGAGCGAGCGGCTGGTCATGATGGAAAAGACATGGGAGAAAAATCATGCCTTCAGCACGCAGTATCAGGCGGTGGTGGAGGAAGCGAACCGCATGCGCATGCTATACGCATCCTATCTCATCAAACAGCGGCGCGATCTTTTGGAAACAGTGAAAGCCAAACTGCGCTCCCTTTGCGATACGGAGCGCACCATATTGGAATCGGTTACGGAATACGGAAGGAGTAGGGGAGACTTATGAAGGAATATGAAATGAAGCTCCTGCTGACGCAGGAGGAGTACGATTGCCTGTACCGCCACTACATGTTCGGCGCGCGGCGCGGGTGTCATATCAACTATTATTACGATACGCCCTCGTTTATGCTGTATCGGCTGGGGATCAGCTACCGCGTGCGGGAACGGGAGGGCAGATTCGAGCGCACGGTGAAGCTCCCGCATCGCTATCGCCGCGAATGCAGGGAGGAACTGAGCACGCCCGTCACGTGTGCGCCGCTGACGGCACAATGGGAGGATCTTGCCCTGCGTCAGTGCGGCTGTCTCATCACCGATCGCACCGAAATGCGTCTGCCGGACGGGGCATCCGTGTGCCTTGACGCGAACTGCTATCTCGGGAAAATCGACTTTGAGCTGGAGGTGGAATATCCCGAATTCGGCAGGGCGAGAGGAGAGGATGCGCTCCGCTCTGCGGCGGCGTGTCTTGTGCGGCACGGACTGATCTCCAAGCCCGCTGAGCTTCTTTCCCGCAACGGCAAGAGCTTCGGCAAGGCGGGACGGTTCTTTACGGCTCTGACGGCGCGGATACGGGAAAAATCGTACGACGGGTCGGACTCCGATCAACTTTTAGAGTTGGAGAAGGCATACATGTCTAATCGCGCCTGAGTCGGCGTGTCGGTCCGTGATAATGCGGACTTCGGCAAAAAGATACCGTATGCGCAGTCGTGAAAACGGTGTGCATACGGTATTTTGGGAACGTCTGTGCCTCACTTTACCCGCCCGCCCCCGGGGAGTTGGGCACGGCACGCCGTGCCCGAGACGTCTCGGCGCCGCTGTATAACGGAAAACGGAGCGATATCAAGCGCGCCGAGGCGTCAGTCAGCCGTTCGGCTGACGTCTCCCCGGGGGCGGGCGGGGCGCAGTGAGGACCCCGTTTACCCCGCGCATTGCCCCATGATGCCGTCTAAGACCTTAAGCTCCGATTGCTTGAGGGACGAGCGGCATATCCGTGACATCTGACGGAGCAGGGAGCGTTCGTCGTTGGTGAAATAACGGCACGGAAGCTGATAGTGCTCCATGACGTAAACTCCGCCCTCGTATCTGCCCGGCTTGATGTAAATGGGGACATTGTTGCCGATGACGTTGATGTCCCGCTGGATGGTGCGCACGGAAACGCCGAATTCCTGCGACAGGTTGACCAAGGTTTCGTGACGTTTGCGGCACAGGATCCAGATGATCCCGAATCTCCGATTCAAAGCATCCATTGCTGACAACTCCTTCCGTTCTTTGGGGAATATTGATGCACCGTGTGGTGACGGTGAAATGAGTACCGTTTGCGGAAATCCACGGCAATTTCTTGATATGACAAAATCGTGAAGCAAAATAATTTTTATTGTGAACATATTATATACTATTATGCGAAGCGTGTCAACATTAACAAACGGCGGCGATATTTTCCCATTTATTGTTATAAAATATATATAAACGAAGAAATCGGAGGTCGATTTTAACAGATTGTTGCAAAAACGAAAAAACAATGTCGAAGTGCGGTTTCGAGGAAACAGGGGTATTGTCACTTTCGGTCGAACGATTCTCGGCGAATTGCCCGTTTTTCTTTTCTAAACCGGACAGGGGTTGTCCGGTTTGCCTTCTATAATGCGGTTCAGAAAGGAGTGAACCGCACATGGAGGTCACAGAAAGACGCAATGAGATCATGAAAAAACTTTGCAGGAGAAGGAGCGATACCGTAGCCAATCTGGCAATGGAGCTTGGGGTGAGCGAACGCACCGTGCGCAGGGATGAGCGTCTCGTATCCCATATACACGCAAAGCGGACGCGCGGGCGGCATTTTCGTTGTGGGGACATACAGCATGGATCGCATGTATATGATGCCCGAGGAGCTCGACCTGCTCCGAAAGCTGGAGGGCGCGGCGGAGCGCGACGGACTTCTGTCCCCGACGGAAGCCTCGCTTTTGCACAACCTGATCCTGCAATATACCAAACCCACGGGAAAGGAGGGGAGAACATGAGAGCTTTGGAAATGAAGCCGCACGGAGAGCGCGGAATGCTCATTACCTTCTGCGGTCTGGACGGATGCGGCAAAACCACCATGCTGACCCGTCTGCGGCGGGAGTTGGAAGGGGACGGCGGCGTGTTTGTGACAAAACAGCCCACAAACGCCGTGCGCACCTCGGAGATATTCCGTACGTATATGGACAAGCCCGACCACACGGCATACGACTATCGGAGCCTGTCCCTGCTTGCGGCAAGCGACCGCATCCAGCACGTCACGCACACGGTACTGCCGCATTTGCAGAAGGGCGAAACGGTTCTGTGCGATCGGTACTTCTATTCCTGCCTTGCAAATCTTCGCGCAAGGGGATACCGCCGCGACCGTTGGATCTATGAGGCATCGTCCTTTGTTCTGCGTCCCGATCTGGCATTCTTTTTCGACGTGCCGGTGGAGACGGCGGTCAGCCGTGTCCGCGCACGGGAAGAGGAACGGGACCGCTACATCGATATGGAACTGCAATACCGTCTGCGTCGGGAATACAGGGACATCTGTCGGGCGAATCGCGGCATTCTGATCTCCACCGAGCGGTCGGAGGACGAATGCTTTGCCGAGATTCTGGACGCGGTAACACGGCTGAAAAAGAAAAAAGAAAGGATGGAAAAGAAACATGACTGACGAAAAACTGCAAAAGATCCTCAGAGAGCTGAGCGGTCTTGACACCTTCGGGGAAAGCGACTCCCTGCAAGGCGACCTCGGACTGGACAGTCTGGCGATGGTCAATCTGCTTCTGGCGATCGAGGATGCATACGGCATCACGCTGGAGGAATCCGATATGGACCCCATGACACTGCTCACGGTAGCGGACGTTTCGGCACTGGTTGAAAAGTACCGCGCCGAGGCGTGACGGAGGAACAGCCTATGACGCTTTGGGAAGAGCTTCGCGCAAAAATGGAAGCGCATCCCCGACAAACCGTAGAAGAGGGTGCGCGCCGTCTGACCTATGCCGAGATGATCGGACTTGCGGAAAAGCAGGCGGAGGAACTGCGCGGGAAGCAGTGCTGTGCGCTGTTCTGTCATTCGGAGCTGAATGCGGCGATCGCCCTGCTTGCCTGCTTTGCGGCGGGCGTGACGGCACTGCCCCTGCCGGCGCGGCATGACACACTGCCACGGAATCTTGAACACCGTTCTACCCGATACTGTGATCTGCGATGAAGGCGGGGCGGCACATGTCAAGCCGTTTCTGCACGGTCAGTATGTGCCGCCCGAGGTGCATCCCGCGCTCATCATGTGTACCTCGGGTACTACGGGAAAGCCTAAGGGAAGCATGCTCACCGAGTGCAATATTCTTACAAACGTGCGGGATATCGCGGACTATTTCGGGATCACGCCCGACGACCGGGTGCTTATCGCGCGCCCCCTGTATCACTGCGCCGTCCTCACCGGAGAATTTCTCACAGCCCTCGTGCGCGGCAGTGCCGTCTGCTTTTACAGTGGGGAGCTGAACCCCGCTGCACTCCTGCGGGAAATCTGCGCGCGGGGGATCACGGTGCTTGGCGGGACGCCCACACTGCTCTCCATGATGGCGCGCATGTCGCACGGCCGTCCCGTCACAGCCCTGCGGCACGTCGCGGTCAGCGGGGAATGCCTCACGGCGCAAAATGCCAGTATCCTGCGGGCGTGCTTTCCTGCGGCACGGATCTATCATGTGTACGGGCTGACCGAGGCATGTCCGCGCGTGGCATATCTGCCGCCCGACCTGTTTTCGCAGTATCCGGAATATGTGGGGCTTCCGCTGAGATCGGTCTCGGTCAGGATTGTCAAAAAGGATGGCAGGGAAGCGCAGGCGGGGGAAACGGGCATGCTGTATGTGCGCGGCGACAACGTGATGGCGGGCTATTACCGCGATCCCGAGACGACAAAACGGGTACTGCGGGACGGCTGGCTGTGTACGGGCGATCTGGCACAGAAGAATGAGGCGGGCTGCCTCCGCATCATGGGACGGGCGGACGACTTGATCATTCGGGCGGGGATGAACATTTTTCCGTCCGAGATCGAGAACGCGCTCAAACGCGACCGAAGGGTACACGATGCTGTGGCATACGCCGTCCCGCACCCCTTCGGAACACGCATCGGCTTGCGCATTTCGGGAGATTTTGCAGACGCCGCCGAGGTCAAGCATCTGTGCGTACAGTGCCTGCCCTCCTTTCAGGTGCCGTCCGAGATCGAACTGCTCGACAGTCTGCCCCGAACCTGCACCGGCAAGGTCATTCGGCATGCATGACGCGTGCTTGTGCATTCGGTACAAAAAAGTTTACGCGTTTTGTGGCAAATTGCCGTTTTTCTCTTGACAAACGGCAATTTGCGCGCTATAATGACATCAGAAACGAATCGGAAAGGACAGGAATTGCCGCTATGATGTACGCAGGTCGATATTATTGCCGTCTGTGTGGTCTTTCTGTCCCGAATCGGGAAAGCTGAACAGACGGTTTTTCGCCGTCGGCAAATTCCGATCCGCTTGCATAAAAAAGAAAGTCCGCACAGTCGTAACACGGGTTTACGCACGGTGCGGGCTTTCTTTTTTGTATTTTGGGTATCCTTGTTCGGGGACGGCGCATGCGGAACGGCAAAACGGACGGAGAAAATCGGGAAAAATGAGGTTTTAAGACATGAAAACGGAAAATACGGCACTGAAAAATACGGAGAACATTCTCATTGTGGGCTTGGGACTGATCGGCGGAAGCTACGCGAAGGCGCTGACCAAACAGGGCTTTCGCGTGCGCGCCGTCACGAAACGGCAGGAGGACATCGACTACGCCGTGGAGCACGGCTTCCTTGCGGAGGGACACTGCGGTGCGCACGGATTGGCTCGGCGAGGCGGATATCGTGGTGCTGGCGCTGTATCCGCACACCCTCATCGACTGGGTGACCCAAAACGGTAAATATCTGCGTGCGGGCACCCTTGTCACCGATGTGACGGGCGTGAAGGGCAGTATCATTGAGACGGTGCAGAACGCGATGCCGCAGGGCGTGGAATTCATTGCCGCGCACCCCATGGCGGGACGGGAACGCAGCGGCGTACAGTACAGCGACGACAGCGTTTTCCACGGCGCAAACTATATCATGGTGCCGAACGGGCGGAACAGTCAGGAGTCGATCTGCAAATGCGAAGCCTTGGGAGAGGCACTCGGATTTTATCGGATCAGCCGTCTGGATGCCGCAACGCATGACCGCATGATCGCGTTCCTGTCTCAGCTGACCCACTGTATCGCCGTGTCTCTGATGTGCGCAAGCGACGTGCCCGGCATGGAGGCATATACGGGTGACTCCTTCCGCGACCTTACCCGAATCGCGCGGATCAACGACGAAATGTGGAGCGAGCTGTTTTTGTGGAACCGCGATGCTCTGCTTGCCGAAATGGATCGCTTTGCGGCACAGTTCGATCATCTCAGAACGGCGCTGGCGGAGGGAGACCGCGATGAAATGCGCCGCATGATGCGGCTTTCGGGCGAGAGACGCGAAAAGTTCGACCGTCCTGCCGCAAAGGATGTCCTGTGGTCGGAGGGCGGAGAGAACAGGTAAAAGATTTACTTGGCGCGGCTCTTTCCGTCGGGATTTTCCGATCTTCTGAGGCGGCGGATGCGGTTGATGTGCCGCTCAAAACTGCCGTTGCTCAGGAGCTTGGCAATGAGGAATTGCTCCAGTACGGGAACGGTGCACGAATAGAAGCCCAGCTGTTCGTAAAAAACGGGCACGAGGGGGCGCGGCAGGAGCATGTATCCCACACGCAGGGAAGGGCAGATGGTTTTGGAAAAGGTGTTGATGTAGAGCACCCGTCCCGTCTCATCCTCCCCGAAAACGGTGTCCGCCGCCTTTGCGGTGAGGGAAAATTCGGATTCGTAGTCGTCCTCGATCACGTAACCGTTCCGCGTTTCCGCCCAGTGCAGATATTCCCGCATTTTGGAGGCGGTGGCGGAGACGCCCGTGGGATAACTGCGGTACGGCGTGACGTGCAGGACGTTTGCGCAGGTACTTTGCAGGGCGGACGACGAAATACCGTCCCGACAGAGCGGCAGGCTTTCATAGTGCACGCCGCGCGCCGCATACACGCGCTCGATCTTTTCATAGGACGGGGTCTCGATTCCGTAGATGCGATCCGTGCCCAAAAGCTCAATCGCCATGCCGTACAGGTATTCTGCGCCCGAGCCGAGGATGATCTGCTCGGTCTCCACGCGGATGTTGCGGTTTCGGCGCAGATAATTCGCAATTGCCGTTTTGCATTCCGACAGTCCCGTATTCGGGGACTTTTTTAAGAGGGACTCTCCCCGCTCGCTCACGACCGAACGCACGGCGGCGGCGTACACCGAAAAGGGAAATTGCTCGTCGGTCGCGGTCGGTCGGGAGGGCGGCACCGTGCGGACGCTCTCCGGCTCGGCGGTGTAAAAGCTGGCGTCGGCGGTGTATTCCACGTAATAACCGCTCCGCTCACGGGATTCCACATAGCCCTCGCTCTGCAGGATCTCATAGGCGTGCTCCACCGTGACCAGACTGACGTTCGTCATGGCGGCAATCGCCCGCTTGGACGGGAGCTTGCTCTTGTAGGGGATGGCGCCCGCGACAATGTCGCTTCTGATTTTTTCGTAGACGGCAAGATATTTTTTCATGTTGATCTGATCCTATAAAAAATACGTAAACTGGTACTGTTATATATCCAGAAAGAAGTATATAATAGATGATGACAATTGTCAAGTGCTTCCGCGCTTTTGCGGCGCATTTCATGACGCTTTATGCCGCGTCCGTGCGGCAGAACGGAGAAATATGATGGAAAGACAGTACATTTCCGCAAAAAAGATATGCTTTATTGCACTTTTCACGGCGCTGAACGTGGTGATGAGCATGAGTATTTTCAGCCTTCCGGTTCCGGGCGGGCATCTGTATCTCAACGACGTGGTGATCTGTCTGGCGTCCCTGATCTTAGACCCGATCTCGGCGTTTGTTGTGGGCGGCGTCGGTGCATTTTTGGGTGATTTGCTCTTTTATCCCACGCCTATGTTTGTGTCGCTTGTGACCCATGGCTTGCAGGCGGTGTGCATTTCGCTGATCGCGGGGAAAAAGGATCGCATTGTGCCGCTGTGGAGAGCCATTGCGGGTGTCGGTGTGGGCGCCGTTATTATGGTTACGGGTTATTCCCTCGGCAGAGCGTTTGTGTACAGCACTCCCGCAACCGCTTGGCTCAAGCTCCCTTTCCAGATCATGCAGGCGGCGCTGGGCGCTGTCCTCGGCGTGGTGCTTCTGTATGCTACGCCCCTGAAAAAGCTGGTTTACCGCGTTCCCAAGAAATAAGCGCG
>USTB01000028.1 GCA_900557635.1 uncultured Eubacteriales bacterium | reverse complement strand
GGGACGATCAGGAATGAGACAGCGCACATGCCCCACCCTTCCCGTAACACCGATACGGCGCGCCCTCACGGTGCTTTTGTGCATGGGCATATTGCTCGGTGCGCTGAGCGGGTGCTCGGTAAAGATGTCCGATGAGGAGGCGCGGAGCATCCTGTCGGAGCTGGTTCCGCTCTCCCTCGAGATGAACGAGATCTTCTTCGGGGACGGTCTGCCCTTGGAGGACGAAAACGCCGAGCCGATGGAAAGCGTCACGGGCGGACAGTATATGCGTGTCTCGCCGACGGCAAAGTATCAGTCGATCGCCGAGATCAAAACGGCGGCGGAATCGGTCTATACGGCGGAATATCTGCAAAACAGCGTCTATCCCATGGCGTTTGACGGAGTGGACGATGCCCGTCCCCGCTATGCCGAGCGGGACGGCGTCCTGTGCCGCAACCTCAATTCGGTGAGCTTTCCTCTCACCGATCGGCTCGAATTCGACCGCGCGACCGTATCCGATACGGGCTATGAGGTCATCGAGCTTTCCGTCCCCTATACCGATGCGGACGGCGCCGAAAAAACGGCGAAAATTACCCTGCGTCAGCAAAACGGCAAATGGTTGCTCGACAGCCCTACATACTGATGCAAGCGTTTTCTGTACCATTATTCTACATAATGAGGAAAGGTTAAGTACCATGGCAAAAAATGCACCCAAAAAACAGGCGGTGGCGGTTCCTGCCACCGAGGAAGACAAGAAGAAGGCACTGGACACGGCGCTTTCTCACATCAACAAGACCTTCGGTCAGGGCACTATCATGAAGCTGGGCGCCAACTCCCGCATGCAGGTCAGCTCGGTCTCCACGGGGTCGCTGACCCTGGATTTGGCGCTTGGCATCGGCGGTGTGCCGCGCGGACGTATCGTGGAGATCTACGGACCGGAATCCTCCGGTAAGACCACGGTGGCGCTCCACATCATGGCTGAGGTGCAGAAGGGCGGCGGCACGGGCGCGTTCATCGACGCCGAGCATGCGCTCGACCCCATTTATGCCCGCGCTCTGGGCGTGAATATCGACGAATTGCTGGTTTCTCAGCCCGACAGCGGCGAACAGGCACTGGAGATTACCGAAGCACTGGTGCGCTCAGGCGCGGTGGATGCCGTTGTGGTGGACTCGGTGGCGGCGCTTGTCCCGCAGACCGAGATCGACGGCGATATGGGACAGTCCCAGGTGGGCGCACAGGCGCGTCTGATGTCGCAGGCACTGCGCAAGCTGTCGGGCGCCATCGCCAAGTCCAACTGCGTGGTGATCTTCATTAACCAGTTGCGCGAAAAGGTGGGCGTGGTCTACGGCAATCCCGAGGTGACCACGGGCGGTCGCGCGCTGAAATTCTATGCCTCCGTGCGCATTGAGGTGCGCAAGGGCGAGCCGCTGAAGAACGGAACCGAGGTCTACGGCTCGCGCGTGAAGTGCAAGGTGGTCAAGAATAAGGTGGCGCCTCCCTTCCGTCTTGCCGAATTCGACATTCTCTACGGCCGCGGCATCTCCAAAACGGGAGAAATTCTCGATCTGGGCGTCGATCTGGAGCTGGTGGAAAAGAGCGGCTCGTGGTTCTCCTACAACGGCGAACGCATCGGGCAGGGCAGAGAGCGCGCCAAGCAGTATCTGGAGGAAAATCCCGCCGTTGCCGCCGAGATCGAAAAGAAGATCCGCGACGCCGTTTCCAAGCTCCCGCCCGATGCACAGTTCGGCGCATCCGAGGGCTTTGACGTTTCGGGCGAAGAGGACGACGACATGATCAATGTGGACGTCCTTCTGGGCGAATAAGGCGGGGACTGCCGTATGGCACGCATTCCGGAGGAATATCAGGCGGTCATGCGTACCGCCTTTCGGATCCTTGCCTACCGTGACAACACCGAGCGCGTCCTGCGCCGCAAGCTGACCGAACGCAAATATTCCGAGGAGGAGATCGATTTTGCCCTCCGTTATGTCGTTCAGAACGGCTATCTGGATGAGGAAAAACAGCTTTATCACGCCATCCGCCGTCTTGCCGACGGCAAGCTGTACGGAAAACGCCGCGTGTTGCAGGAGCTGTATCGTCTCGGCTTTTCGCAGGAGACCCTGCGGCATGCCGTGGAGGAGGGCTGTTTTGACGGCATCGACTTTATCGCCAACTGCACCGAAGCGCTCCGTCGGGCGGGCGGCGTATGCGACCCGCGCACCGTTGCGGCGCTCGGACGCAGAGGATTTTCGTATTCCGATATCCGTGCCGCGCAAAACGCTCTTGACACGGAACAGAGTTTGTGATAGAATGTAAACACCGATCATGTTCAAAAAAGGAACCAAAGAACCATGAAAAAGTTGATTGCAGTGATTTTGGCGGCTGTCATGCTGTCCGCCACCTTCCTTTTTACCTCTTGTGCCGATCCGCTTCAGAAAAATATCGACGGTATGCAGGACGCCTTCTCCAAGCTCGGGGATTCGCTCTACCGCGCGTATGAGGCGGCTTATTTTGCCGGCGCCATCGATGAGGATGCCGACGTAAAGGCGCAGTTTGCCGCATGGAAAAAGCAGATCAAGGCAGCAAACAACGTACAGGCGGCTTATCTTGAGTATTCGGCGGAGGAATTGGATGCCTATGCCGCTGAGTGGAATCAGCTTGCCGCCGATATGGATGCAATGTACGATCGCTACAAGGACGAACTGCTTGCCGCAAAGGAGCAGGTTCGGGATATGCTCAACAAGTAATTTCCGCCGCACGGCGGTTTTGTCCGGACGGTTCGCCGTCTGCGGGCAAGGTGTCGGAATAGAAGCTCCTGCGGAATACTTCAGTTTGAAAAAACAGAAAGACTGCCGCATTTTGCGGCGGTCTTTTTTATCCTGTGCGGATGCGCTCCGTTACAGATAATTTGAGGAGGAATTTGCCAAAATGGAAGAAAACAGAATCAGGGAACTGAAAAAAATAGCAACACAGATCCGTCTCGGCGCGCTCGAGGCGGTTTACAGCGCGTCGTCCGGACATCCCGGCGGATCGCTCTCCATTGCCGACGTCATGGCGTATCTCTATTTTGAGGAAATGAATATCGATCCCAAAAAGCCGGATTGGGAGGATCGCGACCGTTGCGTGCAGTCCAAGGGTCACACCTCGCCTGCCGTCTATTCCACCCTTTCCCTGCGCGGCTATTTCCCCCGCGAGGACCTCAAGACCTTCCGTCAGGCAACCAGCTATCTTCAGGGTCATCCCGATATGAAGCACATCCCGGGCGTGGATATGTCCACCGGCTCCCTCGGTCAGGGTGTGAGCGCCGCCTGCGGTATGGCGCTTGCCGCCCGCCTGCAGGGCAAATCGTACCGCACCTATGCCATCGTCGGCGACGGCGAATGCGAAGAGGGTCAGGTTTGGGAATCCGCCATGTTCGCCGCACATTATCATCTGAATAATCTTACTTATTTCGTGGATTTCAACGGCTTGCAGATCGACGGTCCCATCACCGAGGTCGTTGACCCGACGCCCATCGACCGCAAATTCGAGGCGTTCGGCTGGAATGTGATTACCGTTGACGGTCACGATTTCACTCAGATCGATGACGCCGTGAAGGCGGCAAAGGCGTGCACCGACCGTCCTACCATGATCCTGTGCAAGACCGTGAAGGGCAAGGGCGTTTCCTTTATGGAAAATAACGTCAAATGGCACGGCTCCGCTCCCAATGCCGAGCAGTATGCGCAGGCTTGCGCCGAGCTGGAGGCTGTGATGGCGGCTCTTTGAGCTTCCGTCATTCACCGCTTGACACACATTCCGTGTGACCGAAAGATTCGATTATGAAGAATGAGGAGACCAACGATTATGGCAGATAAAATTGCAACCCGTGAGGCTTACGGCGACGCGCTTGTGGAATTCGGCGTGCAGAATAATATCGTGGTTCTGGACGCAGACCTCGCCGAGGCGACCAAGACCGTTAAATTCAAAAAGGCTTATCCCGACCGCTTCTATGACTGCGGCATCGCAGAGGGTAACATGGTGGGCATCGCCGCAGGGCTTGCCGCCGCAGGCATGATCCCCTTCTGCTCTTCTTTTGCTATGTTTACCGCCGGACGCGCCTTTGAGCAGATCCGCAATTCCGTGGGCTACCCCCACCTGAATGTGAAGATCGGCGCCACCCATGCCGGCATTACCGTGGGTGAGGACGGCGCAACGCACCAGTGCTGTGAGGATATCGCTACCATGCGCACCATCCCCGGCATGGTCGTGATCTCTCCCGCCGACGCCGTGGAAGCGCGCGCCGCCGTGGAAGCCGCCATTCACTACAACGGACCCGTCTATCTGCGCTTCGGCAGAATGGCGACGCCCGTCCTGTTTGACCGCGATTCCTACCGCTTCGAGATCGGACGCGGCGTGGTGATGGCGGACGGTACCGACGTGGCCATCGTTGCCAACGGCATTATGACCGCGATGGCTCTGGAAGCCAAGGAGCTTCTTGCCGCCGAGGGCATCAGCGCCGCCGTGATCAACATTCACACCGTGAAGCCTCTGGATGAGGAGCTTCTCCTTTCCTACGCCTCCAAGACCCGCGCCGTTGTTACCTGCGAAGAGCACAACATCATCGGCGGTCTCGGCAGTGCCGTCTGCGAGCTTCTTTCCGAGAAGTGCCCCGTTCCGGTTCGCCGTGTGGGCGTTCGCGACACCTTCGGCAGATCGGGCAAGGTTGCAGAGCTTCTTTCCCTTTACGGCTTAACGCCGGACGCCATCGCTTCCGCCGCCCGCGACGCTTTAGGTCGCTGAGGGACGCGAAGACGCGAAGACGCGAAGGACGCGCGGGGAGCGCCTTTTAGGAAAGGCTCTCCCCGGACCCCACAGCGAAAACTTCGCTGGGTGAGGGGAGTTTTTACGACAGGTCGGCAGTCTGCGGTCACGATGGGGAATTATAATACTATCGTGACGAATGCGGACAGGTCGATGCGCGGGAGCGGCTTTTTGTGAAAAGGGGGGAATCGTGTGTGCGCGATTTGTACGTTTTTCGGTTTTCTCCGATAATCTTTTGAAAAAATCCGGAAAAACGCTTGATTTTTCGGACAACTTGTGGTATACTATCACCGTTATCAAAATGTATGCGGATTTAGCTCATTTGGTAGAGCGCAACCTTGCCAAGGTTGAGGTGGCGGGTTCGATCCCCGTAATCCGCTCCAAACGAAAAAGCACTTCATGCGAGGTGCTTTTTTTGTTTGATTTACTTCTCTTGATTTTGTCTGCGGAAGGGATACCGAGCGGACATCATCGAGAACGCTTTCCCCGCACAAACGTCCGCTTTTCCGCAATCGCCCATTCGTAGAAAAAGACCCTCCCTCAGACCATCTCAAAAAGTTTTGGAGATTCCAAAGGGACTTTCCAAAAGTCCTTTTGGCGGGGTTCGGGGCGGCGCCCCGCGCGTCCTCTCGTCCCTCAGTGCGTGTCGTACCAGGTGGCGCCGACGTGAACGTCGGCGGTGAGGGGAACGGAGAAGTCGGTGGCGCTTTCCATTTCGCGCTTGAGGATGTCGGCGGCGGCGCTTGCCTGATCCTGACGAACCTCGACGATCAGCTCGTCGTGGATCTGAAGAATGAGACGGGCATCAAGATCGCTCTGACGGAGCGCGCGATCCACGGCGAGCATGGCGAGCTTGATCACGTCGGCGGCGGTGCCCTGAATGGGACTGTTCATGGCGACGCGTTCGCCGAACGCCACAAGGGTCTTTTTGGTGGAGGACAGCTCGGGAATCTCGCGGCGCCTGCCGAAGAGGGTGGAAACGAAGCCGTCGCGGTGCGCCTGCTCCACCACGGCGGAGAGATACTCGTACACCTTGGGATAGCGGGCGAAGTAGCTTTGGATATAGCGGGCGGCTTCGGCTTTTGTGACGCCGATATCCTGCGCCAGGGAAAAATCGCTGATGCCGTAGACGATGCCGAAATTGACCGCCTTTGCGGACTTGCGCATTTCGGGCGTGACCTGATCCTGCGGAACGCCGAACACCTGAGAGGCGGTCACGGTGTGAATGTCGATGCCTTCACGGAAGGCGCGGATCATGGTCTCGTCTCCGGAAATGTGGGCAAGCAGACGCAGTTCGATCTGCGAATAGTCGGCATCGACCAGGAGGTAGCCGGGCGCGGCGCAGAAGAAGCGGCGCATTTCGCGTCCCAGTTGGGTGCGGACGGGAATGTTTTGCAGATTCGGCTCGGTGGAGGACAGTCTACCGGTCGCGGTGACGGTCTGATGGAAGGAGGTGTGCACCCGTCCCATGTCGTCTGCCTCCCGCAGAAGCCCGTCCACATAGGTGCTTTTCAGCTTGACCACGCGGCGGTAATCGAGAATGAGATCTATGATGGGGTGATAGGGACGCAGTTTTTCCAGAACCTCGGCATTGGTGGAGTAGCCTGTCTTGGTCTTTTTGACGGCGGGAAGCCCCAGCGTCTCGAACAGAACCTCGCCGAGCTGACGGGGAGAATTGATGTTGAAGGGCTTTGTGGCGTGAAAATAGATCTGCTCGGCACATTGACGGGCAGTCTCGTCGAGCTGTTCGCCGAATCGGCGCAGACCCTCGGGATAGATGAGGAAGCCGCATTTTTCCATGTCCGCCAATACGAAAGCCAGCGGAAGCTCGATGCGGCGGAGCAGGGAAGCCTGATTGGTCTCGTCCAGCTTGGCTTGCAGGACGGGAGCAAGGCGGGAAAAAGCGGTGACTGCGGCGTCGTCGCCTGCGGACAGGGAAGTGCCGAGATAGGTGACGCACAGACGGTCGGGCGCATAGTCGGCGGCAGACGGCGCAAGGAGATATGCGGCAAGGGACAGGTCGAATTCGATCTGTTCACGGATGCCCGTCTGCCGGTAAAACGCTTTTGCATCGTGTACGCACAGGCGAAGGGCGGGCGGAACGGCGGACACATGATATACCTGCGCGCCGTCGCACAGAAGAAAATCGGAGCCTGTGTACAGGGCGGCATAGAGCGGCTCTGCGGGAAGCGCCTGCGCCTGTTCATCGGTGAGAGACGAAACGGGGAGGATCTGTTCGGGCGCGGGGTCTGCCTCCAAGCCGAGACGCTTGACCAGTGCCGAAAATTCAAGCCGCGTGCACAGCTCGTACAGCTCGGCGCGGTCGATGCCGTGGTATGCGCAGTCCTCGACCGAGGACGGAACGGGCGCGTCGGTGCAGATCTGTGCCAAGGTGCGGGAGAGCAGGGCGCTTTCGTGTCCCGCCTCCAATTTTGCGCGAACGGACGGTCCTACGGGCAGTGCGGCAAGGTCTGCGTATACGTTTTCCAGGGTTCCCATTTGGGAAATCAGCTTTAAGGCGGTCTTTTCGCCCACGCCCGCAACGCCCGGGATGTTGTCGGACGAATCGCCCATGAGCGCCTTCACGTCCACAAACTGCTCGGGACGGATGCCGTATTTTTCCGAAAAGGCGCGGCGATCCATGGTCACGGTCTCGGTGTTGGTGGCAAGCAGGACGCATGTGGTGTCCGAGATCAACTGAAGGGAGTCGCGGTCGCCCGTCAGGATACAGCATTCCGCGCCCGATTCCTCGGCACGGCGTGCCATAGTGCCCAGAATGTCGTCCGCCTCATAGCCGGCAAGGGTCAACTCGGTCAGCCCCAGCGCGTGCGCGCACTTTTTTGCCCACGGCATTTGCGCCGCAAGCTCGTCCGGCATGCCGTGGCGGTTCGCCTTGTAGCCGTCGTACAGTTTGTGGCGGAAGGTCGGCTCCCGCAGGTCATAGGCAATGGCGGCGTAGTCCGGATTAACGGCGGTCAGGTGGCGGTGCAGAATGGTGAGGAAGCCGTAGACTGCGTTTGTGGGAAGCCCGTCCCGCGTGGTGAGCGGACGGACACCGAAAAAGGCGCGGTTCACGATGCTGTTGCCGTCGATGATGAGCAGTTTTTTGGGCATAATGCAAAATTCCTTCCGGTTTGAGATCATTTTCGGGGGTTTTGGCGGGTTCCGACGATTGAAATTCACGGGAAATGCCGGAACGCTCTTGATTTTGTGCATGCAGTTGTTGTATAATAGCATTACCGCAGAATGCGGATTTCTTACAGGAAAGGAGGAATCGGATCTGTTTCGTTTTCTGAAAAAGAACAAACAGCCTACAAAGCCACGCGCCATCGCCTTTGTAGATTATGAGCACTGGTACATTTCTTATGACAAAATGCTGCATCGGAAGCCCGATCTGCGCGAATGGCAGAAAATGCTTGCCGAACAGTACGACATGGCGGAAATTTTGTTTTTTGCGGATTTTTTTAAATTGTTTAAAAGCTGATAATTAGAAGTTTTTCTTTCTGAATCTTTGTTTAAACAATTCCAATCAACATAAGTATAATCCATTTCTTGTAAAATTTTTGCAGCTTTCTTCTTAGAACCTTTGTTATTAGCAGACATATAACCATTTGGAAATCTAAAAATATGAGAACAATAATTTAAATTACCAATTGCTTTTCCGATTTCTAAATCTGTACTTTTAACCTCATTAATAAAACTTTCAGAACTGGCATATAGCTTAGAATTATTATGGTCATAGCCATGATTTGCAATATAATGACCTTCTTCATATTCTCTTTTAACTATATCAGGATGATTTTTTACGTATTTACCAATAACAAAAAAACTTGCTTTTATATCTTCTTCTTTTAAAATATCTAAAATTTTAGGAGTAGCCTTTATAGTAGGACCATCATCAAAAGTTAAATAAGCAACTTTTTCATCACAAG
>USTB01000027.1 GCA_900557635.1 uncultured Eubacteriales bacterium | reverse complement strand
GCCCATTGCGCCTGACTGGATCGGAATGCCCACGACGGGAAGCGTGGTATTTGCCGCAATAGCTCCCGCCAAATGTGCCGCCATACCTGCGGCGGCAATGATGGCGCCGAATCCGTTTTCCCGTGCGGTTTCGCTGAACTGCTTCGCCTCGGCGGGAGTGCGGTGCGCCGAAAAAACATGTACCTCATGGGGTACGCCGAATGCGGACAGGGTATCCGCCGCTTTTTTGACGATCGGAAGATCGCTGTCGCTGCCCATTATGATGGCAATTTTTTTCATGGAAAAACCTCCAAAACTCAAAAGGGCACACTTACCCGGCAAAGGATAAGAGTGCCCAGACGGTCGGCGTAAAACTGTTCTTTGATTCATGTGGTATGCTCCACTTATCCGTCAGTCACAAAGAACATCTATATCACGATGTAATTATAACATAGCTTTCATTCTTTGTCAATTGCGGTTTCGGTTTTTTACGTCTTTTGCCAAAATTATTCACATTTACATCGGACGGCGCTCAATCCTGCCCGTCCTCTTTTTCTTCTTCCTCGTCCTGCTTTTCCTCCACGGTGACGCGCGCCATTTCCAGCTTGTGATCCTGAATGCTTAAAACGTCGATGAGAAGCGGCTCGGCTGTCAGCGAGAAGGTGGTTCCGTCATCGGGTACCTGACCGTAAAGACCGAATACGTAGCCGCCGAAGGTTTCGTAATCCTCAACGGGGAGCTTGATACCCAGCTCCTGTGCCACATCGTCCATGGTGGCAGATCCGCGGATGTTCCATGTTCCGTCGGCGTTTTTCTGGATTTCGGGGAGCTGTTCCTCGCCCGGTTCGTCCGGCTCTATGTCGCCGAGAAGCTGTTCCACAAGATCGTAAATGGTCACAATACCCACCATGCCGCCGTATTCGTCCAGCACCACGGCAAACTGATTGCGGGATTTCTTCATCTGACGGAAGAGCAGATCCGCCTTTACGGTTTCGGGTACGAAGAAGGCGGGGCGCACCAACCGATGCAGCGCCTCCTTGGTACGGTCGCGCAGACGGAAGAAGTCCTTGGCATCCAGAATGCCCACCACCTCGTCGGCAGTCTCACCGCAAACGGGGTAGATCGAGTGACGCGTTTCGTTGATGACGGTCTCCCACTGCTCGGGCGAGTCGTCTATCCACAGAAGATCGACCTCGGTACGGTGGGTCGCGAATTCGCCCACGGGCAGATCGTCGAATTCAAATACGTTCTGAATGATCTCCTGCTCGTCATCGGTCAGGATGCCCTTTTCGGTGCCGCGATCCACAAGCAGTTTGATTTCCTCCTCGCTGATCTCGTCCTCCTCGGCATTGGGGTCGATGCCCAGAATACGCAGTACCAAGTTGGTGGACGCGGTGAGCAGGGCGACGATGGGAGCAAACAGCTTGGAAATGAAGGTGATCATGGCGGACATGCCAAGCGCAAGACGGTCTGCCTTTTTCATGGCAACACGTTTGGGCACAAGCTCCCCGAAGATCAGGGTGAAATAGGACAGAATGAGCGTGATGAGGATGACCGAGACAGTGCGGATCGTGTTCTCCGAGATCGGGACATGGAGGTCGTTGACCAGCCATCCCGACAGTCGATTTGCGAAGTTGTCTGCGGCAAAGGCACTTCCCAGAAAGCCGGACAGGGTGATTGCTACCTGAATGGTCGCCAAAAATCTTGCGGGCTGACTGGTGAGACGGGAAAGGCGGACGGCGCGCTTGTTGCCCTCCTCGGTAAGCTGAGCGAGCTTGTTTTCGTTGACCGACAGAACGGCAATTTCCGCACAGGCAAATACGGCGTTGAGCATGATCAATAGGATTTGCAGCAGGAGCTGCCATAAGAGTGGATCGTTCAAAATAGTCCTCCAAATGTAATAATGATGATTTCGGTTTTCCGCGAAAATACGCAAAAAGGCACGCCTGCATCCACGGACGCAGACCTGCCCTGTTATGTATTCATGTTCGAGCTATTGGTACAATTACCGTCGCCGGAATCCATACGGATAAAACCTTTCGTGAAAATTATACTACTCCCATTATACATCGGGTGCGTGTGTTTGTCAATAGCTTTTCAAAAAAAATTGATATTGAATGCTACCCCGATATCAAAAGCCCATTTCCTCAGGGCTTTTACTCGGTCGTGATTCATCTGTCGGTGATTCTCAACTCCCGTTTAAGCGCATCCTGCAGTGCTTGGGAGAAGTTGATATTTGCTTTTTCCGCCGCATAGCAGAGCCAACTCGGAAGCGTACAGTTTTTCCTGACCGTTCTCATTTCGTTTTTACGTCGATATCCCGCGAAGTCAACATCGACCAGTGTTGCGATTTCTCCCACCGCTGTTTTCACCGCATCGAGCTTGCGGGGTATCGGTAATACCTTTCCGTCATCCTCCATGTCGATGCCCATTATGCCGATGGCGTCTCGTGCCATTTCGATGGCTTCCGTTAAGTCGTCGCCCTGTGTGTTAATATCAAAATCGGGAACATACACCGTGAAGCCGGTTTCTTCGGGTGTGAGCAAAATCGGATACGAATTTTTCATATATGATTATCTCCAACAATAGTATGTATTGTGTTCGGACGGTGCGTGTCTCATTTGAGCCCGCGCCGTTTTATGATCGTCTTTGCGAGATTTTCTTTTCATTCCTTGTGTCGCGGTATCGTTTCGTACTCTTTTCCGTCGGTATAGATATCGTGCCCGCCGCCGTTCCGTTTCAGGTATCAACCGTTTTTCTCAAGAAGTCCTATAAGGTCTGTCCTTTTAATTGGTATCATCCCCTCTCACTGTATGTATTATACGCATTAAATGCGTATTTGTCAAGCGCTTTTTACAATTTGATTGAAGGGACGGCACGTTCCGTCGGCGGGGTAAAATGAGCGAAAACCGTCTCCGTTTCTGAGCCGAAACGGGCGTGCCGACGGGGTTTCGTTCCCCTGCAAAAACGGCATTGCTTGACAAATCAGGAAAAAAATGTTAAACTGTACTAAGCTTTTCTGAGAGGAGGGGAATATATGGACACAGTTGACCGTAGGTCATCCGATGTCGGACAGAACGAACAGCACGCTCTGCCGACCCGTTTTCTTTTGGTTTGTGCGGTGCTTTGCGCCTCGTTTCTGATGGTACTTCTGGCGTCCGTGGTGTCCGATTATATTGCGCCCCTCACGCTCAAGGTGCGCGGCGGCGTGGAAATGCAGGATTACCATGCGGGCAATACCATCTTTTCGGGCTACGGGGATGAGGTGTGCGTATTCCTCTCCCTCGCAGGCGAGAAATCCACCCTCATCACCAAGCCTATGACCGTCGGGGAATTGCTCGACAGCTATGAGATATACCCCGACGAAAACGACGAGCTGAATTACGACCGCGAGACCATGCTCTTCAACGGCATGGAACTGGATTACGTGCAGATCGAGACAGACACGGTCGTTCTGTATGATACCCTTCCGCGCCGCACCGAGACCTATGAGGTGCAGACCATCCCGAAGGACTTCACCGAGGTCATATGCGAAGGCTCGGACGGTGAGATCAGACGGGAGATCTATCAGGTGATCGCGGACGGCGTGGTGCGATCCGAGGAGGTCATATCCGAGACCGTCGTCACGCCATCGGTCTCACGCGTGCAGAGAACGGGTGTGGGCGGCACCTTTGTGGGCACGGACGGCAAGACCTATTCCTATTCCTACTATGTGGACGGCACGGCGACCGCTTACGGCGGCCCCGAATTTTCCGGCAACACCGCGACCGGCGTGCAGGTGGAGATCGGCATGATCGCCGTGGACCCCGATACCATCCAAGAGTACCGTGTATGTGGACTGCGAATACCCCGGCATCTCGGGCATATATCATGCTGAGGACACGGGCGGCGCGGTTGTGGATAACGTGATCGATATTTATTTCGGCTTGGATTTTGCGCCGATGTATGCCTTTGGCAGACGCAATGTTCGTGTTTACGTGCATGCCGAGCCAGTCGCATAGCCCCAAAAGCATTTAGCGTTGCTGGCATTGTTGGCAATGCCGGCAGTGCCGTCACTGTTGTTTGCCTCCCCCACATGTTGGGCGGAGACAGACGGCGGTGCTTTTTCTTTGTGCTCCGACTTGTGAAATTCTTCCGAACACCGTCGAATGTTCAAGATTTATTTATAAATATATGTTACTATTATTTATCTGTATATGTATCTGTGGAACGCGGAGAAATAAATAATATGATTGAAATTGAACATCTGACAAAGCGCTACGGAAAGCGGATCGCCGTCAACGACGTCAACTTTTCCGTGAAAAAAGGCGAGATCGTGGGTCTGCTCGGCGCAAACGGCGCGGGAAAATCCACGACCATGAACATGCTGACGGGATACATTTCCTCAACCTCCGGCACGGTTCGAGTGGAAGGGCAGGACATTTTGGAGCACCCGGACGAGGTGCGCAGACAGCTCGGATATCTGCCAGAGGTGCCGCCGCTGTATCCCGACATGACGGTACGGGAGTATCTGAATTTTGTGTACGATCTGAAAAAGTGCCGCTTTGACCGTCGGAAGCATCTGGAGGAGATCTGTGAGGTCGTTCGCATTTCGGACATCCGAAATCGTCTCATCGGCAAGCTGAGTAAGGGACTCCGTCAGCGTGTGGGTCTGGCGCAGGCACTTATCAACAATCCGCCGGTCATCATTCTGGACGAGCCGACCGCAGGTCTCGATCCGGTCGAGGTGGTCGAGGTGCGAAACCTAATCCGCATGCTCGGACGCGACCATGCCGTGATCCTTTCCTCCCATGTGCTGTCCGAGGTGCAGGCGGTGTGCGACCGTGTGATCATTCTTAAGGCGGGGAAGGTCATCGCCGATGCCCGCACCGAGGAGATCGCTGCGCAGTCTCAGGGCAGGCGCCGTGTGACCGTCCGCGTTGCGGGACCCGAAAAGGCGGTGCTCGCCGCCATCCGTTCCCTCAACGGCGTGACCTTTGTGCAGTCCCTGCCCGAAAAGGAAATGGACAGCGTCGCATTTTCCGTGGAGAGCGAGGCAGGCGTGGATATCCGCAAGCCCCTGTTCTATGCCATGTCCAAAAATGACTGGCCGATCGTGGGCATGCAGGCGATGGGCGTCAATTTTGAGGATGTGTTCCTCTCTCTGGTCAAGAGTACAGACACTGCGCGTCCGAAGCGGCGCGTCCGTGTGAAGTCTGCCGATGACGGCAAAAAGGAGGCTTGACCGTGTTTGCGATCTATAAAAAGGAGCTGCGCTCCTATTTCACAACCCCCTCGGGGTATATCTATATTGCCTCTTTTCTGGCGATCAGCGGATTTTTGTTCTGCCTTTATACCGTGCAGAATGCGCTGGACGGCTCGACATCCGATCTGCCGGGCTACTATAAAATGCTCATCTATGTCATGACCGTTCTGCTCCCCGTTCTGACCATGCGCTCCTTCAGCGAAGAAAAGAAGCAGAGAACCGAGCAGTTGCTTCTCACGTCCCCCGTCAGCCTGTCGGGCATGGTGATGGCGAAATTTCTGGCGGCGTATTCGGTATTTACCCTGACGTATCTCGTTACGTGCTTTTACTATACCATCATCGGACTGTATTCCAATGCGGACGAGCTTGTGACTACCGATGTCGGCACCACGATGCTCGGCTATTCCATTGCGATTCTTCTGCTGGGCGGTGCGTTCATCGCCATCGGCATATTCATTTCCTCGCTGACCGAGAACCAGATCACGGCGGCGGTCGTGACCATTGCCGTGCTTCTGATGCTGACCGTGATCAGCCTCCTGACCCAGTTCGTCGGCATAGCGCCCCTGCGGGAGCTGATCAAGTTCCTGTCCGTGCACACCCGATTTATCAACTTTACCTACGGAATTTTCGATTTTGCGGCTTTGCTGTATTATGCCTGTGTGATGGGCGTGTTTCTCTTCCTCACGGTTCGGGTATATGAAAAGCGTCGTTGGGCGTGAGGAGGCACTTTATGAAAAACATGAAAAAAGGCTTGTTTGCAAATAAGAAGTTCAAATACGGCTCCATTGCCGCAGGACTGACTGCCGCCGTTATCGTGTTCGCCGTTCTGGTCAACCTCGCATTTACGGCGCTGTGTCAGAAGTATTCCTGGTACGTCGATATGACCCCTGAGCGGTTGTACGGCGTTTCCGAGACCTCGGTCGCACTGCTCACTCCCCTGGAAAACACCGATACGCAGATCCGCATCATCTTTTTGCAGGATCGTGACCGCGTGACCGAGTCCTACTATTCCAATCTTGTGTACCAGTGCGCCATGAATTTCTCTCAGCAGTTTGGTTTTGTCACCGTCGATTTCATCGATATGGAGGCGCACCCTCAGCAGGTGGATCGGTACCGCACCACCGCCGCGACCCAGCTCGGAAAGCAGAATGTGATCATCGAAAACGGGTCGGATTTTCGCGTGTTCCGGTTGCAGGCGTTCTTCTATTCCGACAGCCAGACAAACGAACTGATCGCCATGAACGCCGAGTATAAAATCACCTCGACCATTCTTCAGATGACGGCGAAGAGTACGCCCGTCGCCTATTTTACGGTAGGTCACGGTGAGACCACCGAAAGCTCGTCCCTCTGGAAGCTTTTTTCCGAGGCGGGCTACGATGTCCGCACCATCGATCTGTCAAAGGAGACGCTGGATTCGGACGCCAAGGTCATGATCATCAACGGTCCGAAATACGATTTCATCGGCGCATATGAGGCAAACGGCGCGCTGACCGAGGTCAACGAAATGGACAAGGTTGACGATTTCATGGACGGGCAGGGAAATGTGATGCTCTTCATGGATCCCACTGCCGCCGCAGAGCAGGATTTCCGCAATCTGCGGGAGTTGCTTGCCGACTGGGGCATTGCGCTCGGTGATACCGTGATCCGCGATACCTCGAATTCGGTGTCGGTTGACGGCTATTCTCTGGTCGCGCAGTATGAGACCGAGGGTCTGGGCGCTTCCATCACCAAGCCCATGCTGGAAACCATCCCCAAGACCATCGTGCATTATGCAATGCCGATCAATACTCTGTGGGATACCAAGAGCATCGATCAGTCGGTGCGCAAGGTTTCCACCATTCTCAAGTCCTATTCCACATCGGAGGCGCTGTCTCTTTCCACCGCGGAATCGCGCGGCACGGGCGAGTTTGATCTCATGGTCTTTTCGCAAGACTCCATTTATATCGACAATGAGCCGCATTACACCTATCTCACCGTTTGCGGCACCCCGGATTTCTGCGCGGAGGAATTCCTTTCCTCCAACGCCTTCGGCAATGCGGACGTACTCTATGCCATCATGAAGGTGATGGGCCCGCCGATATCGACCTTCGCTTGTTCGAGGATAAGAGCCTTGTGGTGACCAATACGCAGGCACGCGTGTGGACGGTCTGCCTCACCGCCGTGCTTCCCGCCGCGGTGATCGCCGTGGGCGCCGTTGTGTATGTTCGGAGAAAACGCTATGACGAAAACGAAAAGTAAATCGGTGCGCAGTATCGCGCTCATCGCACTGCTGGTTCTGCTTTGCGTGGGTCTGGGCGTTACCTATGCCATAGTCAGCCGACAGACCGACGACGACTCGGATTCGCAAAAAGAGCCGATTCCCCTGCTTTCGGGCGAGATTCTGGAAAGCGGCGGCACGGTGACCTTCACGCGGGACGGCGTCAATCTGACCGCCGACGGAACGCTTCTGATGTTTGAGCATCTGCAGAAAAGCTCGGTGTCCCGACTGGATGTCACCAACGAATTCGGCTCGTATGCCTTTGTGTACGATGCCGCAAAGGACGATTTCTATTTGGAGGGCAATCCCTCTATCCCGTATTCGGAGATGTCCCTCGTTTCCCTCATGTCCGACGCGGGCTACGCCATTGTGAATCGGCGCGTGGAGGATCACTGCACGGATTTTTCCCTTTATGGCTTGGATGATGCGAGCTTGAGTGCGTCCTATACCCTAACCACACTGCAGGGCAACACTCATACGGTGCTCATCGGCGCGCAGGTGCCGGGCAGTTCATATCGTTATGTGCGCTATGCGGGAAGGGATGCGGTATACATCGCGCGTTCCTCCTATGCGGGAACGGTGATGGCGAACGTGACCTCGTTTGTTTCTCCCATTCTTGCAACCGCCATGAGCACCGACGACTATTATAAGGTAGACGATTTCTACCTCAAGCGTAACGGCGAGACCGTGACAGCAATTCGCTATCTTGACGAAGCGGCGCGGGAGCAGAAGAGCACCATTTATGAAATGACCGTTCCCGCCGCGTACACGGTCAACGATACCAATTATTCCGCCATTCTGCAGGCGCTCTGCACGCCCTACGGCATGTCCGCGCTGGATTTTTCCCGTGACGGAAACGCAGTGCCCGATGAGGTTCTGCAAAAGTACGGCGTCGGAGAAGGACAGTATATATATGTGCTTCACTATGTATACGGAAAAGCGGAAAATACCCTGTATTTCAGCGCGAAAAATGAAGACGGCACCTACAACTGCTATTCTCCGCGCTTCGGCATCGTGGCGCAGTGCAAGGGCGAGACCTTCGCGTTTTTGGACTGGGATCTGCTCGAATATGTGTCGCAGGTAACGCTGAGCCTCAACATTAACCTGATTTCCTCCATTACGATCGAATCGCCGACGGTGAACGAAGTGTTCTCCCTGACCGGCACCGATCAAGAGCTTCAGATGCAGGTGCGCTCCACAGGCAGGATATATACCGGAGATGAATTGAAAAA
>USTB01000026.1 GCA_900557635.1 uncultured Eubacteriales bacterium | reverse complement strand
GGGTTCGGGGCAGAGCCCCGCGTCCTCCTCGTACTCCCCGCGCATCCCCTCGTTTCTCCACAGTCTGCCTGTGGATATGTTGACAAAAGCTGTGGAAAAAGCGGCGGGGAGCGCGCATAATATTGGGGGATGTGGAAAAATTTGGGTTTTCCACAGGAAGATACGTGGCTTTTCGGCATAGTTTTCCTGTACCGGCAGGAATGGGAAAAGGACGAGCTGGACGGGCTTTTCGGGACTTTTCCACAGTATACCCAGGCTCTTTTGGTACTACTCTTTATAGATTTCCTCTACTTCTGCTAAATCTTTTATTCCTTCTCTTCCTTTCGTTCCTGCGCTTCGCGCAACAGACAGAAAACGGAAAGCGGAGAGACAGCGGAATGCTGACATGCAGGCAGAAGAAGTCAGAAAGATACGAAAGGATATTACAAAGAACATGAAGGTTATATTTGAGAGAAACGCTTTGATTGCCGCGGTGTTACCCCTGATGGGGTCGGTATCCGACAAAAACACGAATGTTGCAACTGAGGGTGTCCTGATCTCCGCAACAGGCAGTGACGGATGCATTTTATCCGCCTACAACATGGAGCGCGGCATGCGTGCGACCCTGAGTGCGCAGGTACTGGAAGAAGGCAGTTACATTGTAAACGCGAACAAGCTGAGCCAGATCGTGCGCACCCTGCCCGACGGCGATGTGCAGATCGAGGTCAACGACCGCTGTGTGACCAAGATCACGGGCGGACGGTCGGTATTCGAGTTACATGCCATCCGCGGGTCGGAATTTCCGAATTTGCCCGATCTGAACATTGACACGGGTATCCGTCTGCGTCAGGGCGACTTAAAAGACATGATTGCATCCACATTTTTTGCCATGGCGCAGGACGATCCGCGTCCCGTGATGAACGGCTCGCTGTTTGAGGTCAACGGCTCGGTTCTGTCCATTGTGGCGTGCGACGGCGAGCGGCTGGCGCTCAAGAAAAAGACGTGCGAGATCGGCACCATCGGAGACGGTCTGACAGAGACGATGCGTTTTGTGGTGCCCGGAAAATCGCTGGCGGAGTTGCAGAAGCTCCTAAGGGATCCGGATGCCGAGGTCATGATGAAGGTCACGCGCAAGCACATGATCCTTTCCACCAAGAATTATCTGCTGTTCACGCGGCTGATTGAGGAAGAATATTTCGATTATGACCGCTTCATTCCGAAGAGCAGTAAAATATATGTCAAGATCAACTGCGACGATTTTATTTCTTCGCTGGAGCGTGCCGTGCTCGTGACCGAGGACCGCACCATGGGACAGACCAAAAGTCCTCTCGTATGCTGTTTTAAGGAAAACTGCCTCGAGGTCAGCTCCAATTCGGTCACAGGGTCGTTCTACGACGAGATCCCGATCGAAAAAGAGGGCGACGACCTGAAGATCGGCTTTGAGTGCCGCAATCTCCTGGATGCGCTCCGCGCGTGCGACTGCACCGAGATCAAGCTGGCGCTGACCACGGCGCTCATGGGCATGGTCATTGAGCCTGACAACGACGATACGGAAAACACCTTCCTGTTTCTGGTACTGCCCGTGCGGATGCAGGAGTAACGGCAGGACGGAAAAATAATAAAAAGAAAAGCAGGAAAGACGGTCAGTGAGAAAACCGCGTAGGATTCATGGTTTGTAAAAGAGTGGCGTACTATCAGTTCCGCAACATCGAGCAGGCGGCGCTGGAGCTGGATCGCGGCGTAAACGTCCTGTACGGAAAAAACGCGCAGGGCAAGACCAACGCCCTGGAGGGCATATACCTGATGGCGCAGGGACGATCGTTCCGCATGGGAGGGGAGAGCGATCTCATTCGGTTCGGACAGCGGCAGAGCGCGGTGCGGATATGGTTTGAGACAGACGGCGGCGAGATGTCGCTGGAAATGCGTTATTTGCAGGGCGGACGGCGGCAGTGCACCGTCAACGACGTGCCGCAGAAGCGGCTGAGCGAATTCATTGGGCATTTCCGCGCGGTGATCTTCTGCCCACAGCATTTGTCCTTGGTGCGCGAGGGACCCTCGGTGCGGCGGGCATTTGCGGATATGGCGCTGTCCCAGCTCAGCACGGCATATCTCCGCGATTTACAGGAATATGCAAGGATATTGCAACAGCGCAATGCTCTCATTAAGAACTGCCGCGAGGTGAACGCCGCGTTTGCGCAGAGTATGGAGCCGTGGTCGGTACAGCTGGCACAGCGCGCCGAGAGCATTTCCGCAAAGCGGGAGGAATACCTCGTGCGGCTCGGCGAATATGTGCGGCAGATCTTTTCCGACATGACCGACGGGCGCGAGGTGCCCGACATCCGCTACACCGAGCGGAAAACGGCGCAGGAATATGAAAAGCTCCTGTGCTCCAACCTCGAACGGGAGGTGCGTCAGCAGACCACGCTGTACGGCACGCACCGTGACGATTACGAAATACGGCTCAACGGGCTGTCCGCACGGCAGTTTTCCTCTCAGGGACAACAGAGAAGCCTTGCCCTTGCCATGAAGCTGGCGGAGGGCGAGATCTCGCGGGACAGCACGGGAGAGTATCCGGTCTTTTTGCTGGACGACATCTTTTCGGAGCTGGACGCACAGCGAAGAGCCTATATCATGGAGGGACTGCACGACAGGCAGGTGGTGATCACCTCCTGCGAGCGGCATCCCGCGTCCTCCTATTATCACGTGGAGGACGGGCATTTTACCAAGGTGAACGGAGAAGGAGAGGTGCCGTCGGCATGATGTATCTGCATATCGGCGGGAGCAAGAGCATTCCGAAGAAGGAAATCTTGGGAATATTCGATCTGGACACCGCCACCGTTTCACAGATCACGCGAAAATATCTCAACGGAAAAACAGCCGAAGGCAAGGTCAGCGCCGTGGGCGAGGAGCTGCCGAAATCGTTTTTGGTAACGCGCGGCGGAGAGGTATATCTCTCTCAGATTTCGCCGCAGGCACTCCGCGGACGAAGCCGACAGACCGAGGATAACGACAGGCAACCGAAGAAAAAGGAAAGGGAATGACATGGCACAGGATAATCAGACGACACAAACCAATTACGGTGAGGAACAGATTCAGGTATTGGAGGGTCTGGAGGCGGTTCGGAAACGTCCCGGCATGTATATCGGCTCCACCTCGCAGAGAGGTCTCCACCATCTGATCTACGAAATTGTGGATAACTCCATCGACGAGGCAATGGCGGGCGCATGTACCGACATTATCGTGACCCTGCATGAGGACGGTTCGGCGTCGGTGCAGGATAACGGACGCGGCATTCCCACCGCCATCCACCATAAAATGGGCATCCCGACGCCCGAGGTGGTTTTCACCGTCCTGCACGCAGGCGGCAAATTCGGCGGCGGCGGATACAAGATCTCGGGCGGTCTTCACGGCGTGGGAGCGTCGGTAGTAAATGCGCTTTCCACGTGGTTTGAATATACCGACTGCTACGAAGGCAAGTCCTATACCCAGCGGTATGAGCGCGGCAAGGTGGTATCCCCCTTCACGTATCTCGGGGAGACCGACCGTCACGGACTGTATATCCGCTTTATGCCCGATCCGGAGATCTTTGAGGAGACCGTTTTCGACTATGATGTGCTTCTCAACCGTCTGCGGGAGCAGGCGTTCCTGAACGCGGGCGTGAAGATCATTCTGCGGGACGAGAGAAAATTAGCCGGCTCCATCTCGGGCGGCGGCATCAACTCGGCGGCGGCTATGCTGACCGAGGCGGCGGCACAGGCGGAGGAATCCGAGGAAGAGGAATCCGAGGAGATCGCCGAAAGCAGCGCCATCCGTCTGAAATATGTGGATGAATCGGGCGTGCATACCGACGATACGGGTGTGATCGAAGCAGTCCTTCACTATGAGGGCGGTATCCGTTCCTTTGTGGAGCACCTGAACTCCATCAAGCACGCGGAGCTTGTGACCCCCAACGTCATCTATATGAAGGCGCAAAAGGACTATACAACGGCTGAGGTGGCTCTGCAATACAACGATTCCTACAACGAGACCCTGCTCACCTTCGCGAACAATATCAATACGGTGGAGGGCGGTACCCATGAAGCGGGCTTCAAGTCGGCACTGACCAAGGTACTCAATGAGTACGGCAGAAAGGCGGGTATCTTAAAGGATTCCGATAAGAACCTGAGCGGCGAGGACTGCCGCGAGGGTCTGTGCGCCGTGGTCAGCGTCAAACTGGAGGAGGCACAGTTCGAGGGACAGACCAAGGCAAAATTGGGCAACTCGGAAATGCGTTCTTTTGTGGAGGGCATGGTTACCGAGAAGCTGTCCGAATATTTGGAGGAAAACCCGGGTGCGGGGCGCGCCATTCTCGAAAAATCGGTGCAGGCATCCCGTGCGCGCGAGGCGGCGCGGCGTGCAAGAGAGCTGACGCGACGCAAGGGTGCTCTGGAAGGCTCTTCCCTGCCCGGCAAGCTGGCAGACTGCCAGGAAAAGAGCGTGGACGTCACCGAGCTGTTCTTAGTGGAGGGTAACTCCGCAGGCGGTTCGGCAAAGGACGGACGCGACAGTAAGTTCCAGGCTATCCTTGCTCTGCGAGGCAAGGTGCTGAATGTGGAAAAGAGCCGCCTGGATAAGGTCTATGCCAACACCCAGCTCATTCCGATCATTCAGAGCTTGGGTTGCGGCATCGGCGAGGACTTCGATATGAATAAGCTCCGCTACGGCAAGATCATCATTATGGCGGATGCCGATGTGGACGGCTCTCACATTCAGATCCTGCTTCTCACCTTCTTTTTCCGTCATATGCGTCCGCTCATCGAGCAGGGGCATGTGTATCTGGCAATGCCGCCCCTTTTCAAGCTGACTCAAGGCAAGCAGGTGCGCTATGCCTTCTCGGATGAGGAAAGAGACGTATATCTCAAGGAATTCAACGGCAACTGCCGCGTAGAGCGCTACAAAGGTCTTGGTGAGATGGACCCTCATCAGCTTTGGGAGACCACCATGGATCCCACGCGCAGAACCCTGAAGCGTGTGGATATCTCGGACGCCATTGCATGCGACGAGATCTTCTCGGTGCTCATGGGCGATAAGGTGGAGCCGCGTCGGGTATTTATTGAAGAAAACGCGCAGTATGTCAGCAATCTGGATATCTGATTGCATGACCGCGTGACTGTGTAATCGACAGACTGTTGAAAAATGGGTAAAACAGAAGGGTAAAACAATGGAGAAAAAGGAAACCGTTCATTTTTATACGCTGACCCTGAACCCCGCCATGGATCGCACCATGTATTTTGACACCTTTAAGGCGGGAGAGCTGAACCGCGCCATGGAGCCTTCCCGGCTCACACCGGGCTCGAAGGGCATCAATGTGTCCCGCTTTCTGCGGCAGATGGGCGTGAACGCGCCGGCATACGGCTTTTGGGGCGGCGAGGTCGGAGAACAGATGCTCCGGATGCTCCGCGCGGAGGACATTGAGACGCGCTTTGTGCAGACCCATGCCGAGACCCGTCTGAACGTGAAAATGATCGCGCGGGACGGCACGGGGACCGAGGCAAACGAGAGCGGCGGTCCCATATCGGGCAGTGAATGCCGCGTACTGCTGGGCGCCATGACCGATCAGGCAAAGCGCAACCGCGATGCGGGCGAAAAAACCTTCCTTTTCTTAGGCGGAAGTATTCCACAGGGTGTGGAAAAGGATGTGTATAAGTCCATTGTGGAAAAACAGGAAAAATTAGGCGTATGCACGGTGCTCGATTGCGACGGCGACGCGCTGAAAGCGGGGATTTGTGCCCGTCCTTACTTGATCAAGCCCAATTTGGCGGAGCTGTGCGGACTGGTGGAAGAACCCGAGCTGACAGTGGAAAAGGCTGTGGAAAAGTCGGTGGAGATCTATCGGAAAACCGGTGTGCGCGTCCTGTGTACAATGGGTGGAAACGGCGCATTCTACGTCGGCGAAGAGGGTGTGTATACCGTGGACACACCACATGTGACCGTGCGCGGCTTTACGGGTGCGGGCGACACCTTCCTTGCGGCATTTGTCTGGCGCCGCTCGGCAGGGGACGACATTGCGGCGGCACTTGCCTATGCGGCAGGCGCGGCGGGCGCAAAGGTTACGTTGCCCGGGAGCACCATGCCATCCCCCGAGCAGGTACGGCAATATGCCGCGGACAGGAAAGTGACCTGTCTTGCCGCGTTTTCGGACGGCGCGCCCCAAACGACGGGCAAATGATGAAACGATAAACCGATGAATCGATGAAAGGTACGGAAATTATACATGGAAAATCAGGATTTATCCTTTGCAGACCAGAAAATTATTGACGTGCAGATGGAGAAGGAGGTCAAAAGCGCCTTCATTTCCTATGCGATGAGCGTCATCATGTCCCGTGCGCTTCCCGATGTGCGGGACGGTCTCAAGCCCGTGCATCGGCGTATTCTGTACGCTATGTACGAGGACGGACTGACCCACGATAAGCCCTTCCACAAATCGGCGGCGACCGTCGGTAATGTGCTGGGACGTTATCATCCGCACGGCGACTCCGCCGTATACGACGCCATGGTGCGTCTGGCACAGCCCTTCTCTCTGCGGTATCCGCTCATCGACGGTCACGGTAACTTCGGTAACGTGGACGGCGACGGCGCCGCCGCATACCGTTATACCGAGGCGCGCATGTCCCGTCTGGCGGACGAGATGATGCGGGATATCGAGAAAAACGTGGTGGATTTCGACCCCAACTTCGATAACTCCAAGACCGAGCCGCGCGTGCTTCCCTCCCGCTTCCCCAACCTGCTGGTCAACGGCTCCGTGGGTATCGCCGTGGGTATGGCGACCAACATCCCGCCTCATAACTTAGGCGAGGTCATCGACGGCTGTATCGCCCTGATGGAGAATCCCGATATCACCATTCCCGAGCTGATGCAGTATATCAAGGGACCGGACTTCCCCACAAACGCCCAGATCTGCGGCACCAACGGCATCTTGGAGGCTTATACCACCGGACGCGGCCGCATCGTGGTGCGCGCCAAGGCAGAGGTGGAGGAAGCAAAGCACCGCATCATCATTACGGAAATTCCGTACATGGTCAATAAGGCAAATCTGGTCAAGGCGATGGCGGACTGCCACAAGGACAAGCGCATCGACGGTCTGACCGACATCCGCGACGAAAGCGGACGCGCCGGCATGCGCATCGTGGTGGAATACCGCCGCGACGCAAACGGTCCGCTCATCCTCAATCAGCTCTATGCCTACACCCAGTTGCAGGATACCTGCGCCGTGAACATGCTGGCGCTGGTTGACAATATTCCGCGCATTCTGAACCTCAAGCAGATCCTTGAGCTGTATGTCAGGCATCAGGAGGAGGTCATCGTGCGCCGCGTCCGCTTCGATCTGGAAAAGGCAAAGCGCGACGCTCACATCTGCGAGGGCTACAAAATCGCCATCGACAATATCGACGAGGTCATCCGCATCATCCGCGCCAGCGCGTCCATTCCCGATGCCAAGGCACAGCTCATTGCGGCGTTCGCCCTGTCCGACATTCAGGCACAGGCGATCGTGGATATGACGCTGGGACGTCTGTCCGGTCTGGAACGGCAGAAGGTGGAGGACCGTCTGGCAAGACTGTATGAAATGATCACCGAATTTGAAGAAATTCTGCGCTCCGAGGTCAAGGTCAAGGAGATCATCCGCGACGAAATGCTGGAGATCAAGCGCCGCTTCGGCGATGCGCGCCGCACCGAGATCGTCCCCATGGAGAACGAGATCGTTCCCGAGGATCTGATCGAGCGTCACACCTGCATGATCACCCTGACCAACGCGGGCTACATGAAGCGTCAGGCAGTTTCGGAATATACCGCACAGCACCGCGGCGGCAGAGGCACCAAGGCAATGACCACAAAGGAAGAGGATTTTGCCGAGCAGGTCATCTCCATGCA
The DNA here is from genome assembly GCA_900557635.1 of uncultured Eubacteriales bacterium. The sequence goes on along the minus strand of USTB01000026.1, from coordinate 906 downwards.
CAGCCACGATCTGCTCTTGCTCTTCTCGAATTTCGGCAAGGTCTATCTGCGGAAAGCATATCAGATTCCCGAATCCTCCCGCATTGCCAAGGGCACGAATATCGTGAATATCTTGGGTCTGGAGGAAGGCGAACAGATCACCTCCATGCTCTCCCTGCCCGGCTTTGAGGACGGCGGATATCTGACCATGGTCACGCGTCAGGGCTTTGTCAAGCGTACGCCTCTGAGCGAATATGAGAACATCCGCCGCTCGGGCAAGATCGCGATCCTCCTGCGTGAGGGAGACGAACTGCTCTTTGCGGCACATACCACGGGCGAGGATCAGGTGCTCCTGGCGACCGCACAGGGCATGTCCATCCGCTTCCCCGAGACCGACATCACTCCCACCGGACGCAACACGCAGGGCGTGTACGGCATTCGCATGGACGAGGGCGACCGCGTGGTGGGCGCCGCCGTTGTGGACGAGGATAAATTACTTGTCACGGTTTCGGAAAACGGTTACGGCAAGCGCTCCCGCATGTCCGACTATCCCGTCCAGCACCGCGCCGGTAAGGGCGTGCGTTGCCACAACGTGGATCGCACCGGACGGGTCGCGGGCATCGCGGCAGTGGCGGAGACCGAGGATCTTCTGCTCATAACCTCGGGCGGCATCATCATCCGCACGCCCGTTTCGGATATTCCCGTGTACGGACGTGCCACAGGCGGCGTCATTGTGATGCGTCCCACCGAAGGCTCGGTCATCGTACAGTTTGCCCATGTGGCGACCGAGGCAGAGGAAGAAGAGCAGGGGAAAAGCGGCGACGGCGCGGAGCCTGTGACCCTTCCCGCACCCGAGGAGGGCGCGATTCCGGTTGAGGTCGGCGACGTTTCCGATGCGGACGTGACCGATATCTCCGACGAAGCCGA
>USTB01000025.1 GCA_900557635.1 uncultured Eubacteriales bacterium | reverse complement strand
GGCGATCATCGACTATTCGGTCTATGATGCCGTGGAAGCGGGCTTCAAATCTGTGGTCGTTATCATCAAAAAAGCAATTGAGCAGGACTTCCGCTCCATTGTGGGGAAGCGGATCGAAAAGCAGTGCGACGTGCACTACGTCTTTCAGGAGACCGATTCCTGCATGCCCGCAGGTTTTACACTTCCCGCCGAGCGGAAAAAGCCGTGGGGCACGGGACATGCGGTGCTGTGCGCACGGGATGCCGTGAAAACGCCCTTCGCCGTGATCAACGCGGACGATTTCTACGGGAAAGCGTCCTTTGCCGCCCTGTATGATCATCTGTCCTCCGGCAAGGAAATGTGCATGGTGGGCTTTGACCTCGGAAACACCCTCACCGAAAACGGCACCGTAAGCCGCGGCGTGTGCGAAACCGAGGACGGTTATCTCCGCTCGGTCACCGAACATACCGCACTGGATCGCTCCTGCGGTCTGCCCATGAGCACCACGGTCTCCATGAACATGTGGGGACTGCACCCCGACTTTTTCGATGTGCTGGAGCGGGATTTTTCCGAATTTCTGCAAAATCTCCGCAACCCCGAAAAGGACGAATTCTATCTTCCCTTCGCCATTGACCGTCTCATCCGCGAGGAGGGCGTGCGTTGCCGCGTCCTGCACTCCCCCGACCGCTGGTACGGCGTCACCTATCAGAACGATGCCGCGACCGTGCGAAACGCCATTCGGGAAATGACCGAGAAAGGAATGTACCGTGGAATCTGAAATTTTATCCGTCATCCGCCGCTTCTTTCCGGACTTCGACGAAAATACGCCCGTCAAGTGCTACGGAAACGGTCATATCAACGACACCTATTTGGTTCAGACCGGCGAGGGCTACATCCTGCAACGCGTCAATTCCGCCGTTTTCCCGCATCCGCTTGAGGTGATGGAGAACATCATCGCCGTCACCGAGCATCTGCAGAAAAAGATCGGTCTGGCAGGGGGCGATCCCCGCCGCGAGACCCTGAACGTGGTGAACACCGCAGACGGCGAAAACTGTGTGGTCATGCCCAACGGCGACGTGTTCCGCATGTATCTTTTCATCGACGCCGTGTCGTATGACGCGCCGAAGTTCCCGGGACAGATGTACTCTGCCGCCGCCGCATTCGGACGCTTCCAGAAAATGCTCGACGATTTTCCCGCCGACACCCTGCACGAGGTCATTCCCGCATTCCACGATACGCCCGCCCGCTACGAAAAGCTCGAAGAGGCGATCCGCGCCGACCTTGCAGGCAGAGCCTCCGGCGTGCAGGACGAGATCGACTTTGCGCGCAGTCTGCGCGACCGCATCTCGGTGGTGCGGGATCGCATGGCAAGCGGCAAGATCCCGCTTCGCGTCACCATCAACGACACCAAATTCAACAATGTCCTGTTTGATCGCGTCACTGACGATTTCGTCGCCGTGATCGACCTCGACACCGTGATGCCCGGCTCGGCACTGTACGATTTCGGCGATGCTCTCCGCTTCGGCGCTTCCACCGCCGCCGAGGACGAGACCGATCTCTCACGCGTCATCTTTGACACCGAAATCTATACCACCTTTGCGCGCGGATACCTCTCGGAAATGGGCGACGTGCTCACTGAGGACGAACGGGAACTGCTTCCCTTTTCCGCACTGCTCCTGACTTATGAATGCGGCATCCGCTTTCTCACCGACTATCTGAACGGCGACACCTATTTCAAGATCGCGCATCCCACGCATAATTTGGATCGCGCCCGCAACCAGTTCGCCTTGGTGCGCGACATCGACCGCAAGCTGCCCGAGCTTTGCGAGTTCACCGCCCGTATCTGATTACAGGAGAAACGAGCTATGAAACAACGAGTCATGCGCCTTCTCTGTCCGGTCTTTGCCGTCCTGATGCTGACCGGCGCTGTCGGATGCGCATCAAAGCCCGAGACGGATGTCGACGCACAGCCCGCATCCGAAACCGTCGCCACCGATACTCCCTCCACGGAAGAACCGCCGAAATCGGCTCCTGCCGACTCCCTCTATCGAGGTCCGTTCGGCACGAAAATGTACTATTCCAAAGAGCAGACCGCCGAGAGCTTTCACGAGCACTGCGCGGCGCTGGAATATGAGGGCTATACGCGCGTGTTTTCCAACCGCATCGGAGACAATGAATATGCGGGCTTCCGCCGTGAAGGAGAAACAGTGTATACCTATTTTACGGCATATGCCTCCGAGATCCGCACAATAAACGATACTGTCAGCACTCTGACCCTCCCCGCCGAAGAACAGCAGTACGATAAGCTGACCGAAACCTCGGTCATTCAGCTTGCACCCGACTTCTACAACGACGGGAGCTGGGGCATGGGATATCTGATCCAATTGGAGGACAGCCGTTACGTCGTGATTGACGGCGGCTATGAAGGCAACGGCACTAATGCAAATCGCATTCTCGGTCTGATGGAGTCCATGAACCGCCGCGAGGATAAGAAAATCGTGATCGCCGCGTGGATCTTGACCCACGACCATCCCGATCACTACTCGGTCTTTTTTGACTTTGCCCGTCGACTTGCCGACCGCGTGACCCTTGAACAGGTCATTGTCAACACCCAGGGGCGATCCGACAGAGGCTATCTTGCCACTAAAGACTTTCGGGCAGACATCCGACGCTTCGGCGAGAATGTCCCGCTCTGGATCGCTCAGGTGGGTCAGGTGTTTTATCTTGCCGATGCCCGTTTTGAAATCCTAAACACCGCATTCAGCGTCTTTCCGGGTCAACCCAACATCAACGGTACTTCCCTTGTGTTCCGCATGACGGCAGAAGGACAGTCCTTCCTTTGGACGGGCGACATCGAACTGGAGACCGGGGAGATCGTCTGCCGTTCCTTCGGGGACTATCTAAAAAGCGACATTTTACAAATGCCGCACCACGGATATTACGAAAACTGTGTTGCTGAGGAATTTTACGCCACGGTAGACCCCATCGTCCTCTTTTGGGATACCATTCAACCCAACGCCGATGACTGGTACTCCAAAGCCGAGACCGTGCGCTATGCCGTTGACAGCTTGCATGTGCAGGAGACACACGTAGCGGATAACAAATTCACCCGCATCGCCTTTCCGTATACTGTCGGTGCGGCGGAAGTCTTGAGCGTGGAGTAATCGGCAAACGCCTCACCAAGCGCTTTGCCCCGCATATAACCGTGTCTGCGCAAAGTGCCGAATCGCGTTAGTGTGATTCGGCACTTTCGGTATTTCCCCCGTTTTCCCCACGGGCAGATTCGCGCCCCCAAAACATGGGATCTGCAGAAGCATTGCCGTTTCGGGTCAGCGGCTGTCATTGCGCTTTCCCCTACCGAATTCCCGAGCTATGGGAGGGCAGGTACGGGAAAAATGGCAAAAACCGAAAATATATTTGCGAATTCTCTTGACAAATCGCGTTCAATGTGGTATTATAGATGAGCGTTCCGGAAAGATGCTTGTCCGGATGCCGAATATGCGCCCTTAGCTCAGCGGATAGAGTGCCCGGCTACGAACCGGTAGGTCGGAGGTTCGAATCCTCTAGGGCGCGCCAAAAGTCGACAAGTATCGTCAGATGCTTGTCGATTTTTACTGTTTACTGCTTTTTTTTACACTTTGCGCTGTCCACGGTCGGGACAATTTCCGACGGGTGATACAGCACCGTGAAAAGAAATAGCAGGATATCCGCCCGACGGGTGACCAATATTTTGTGCAAGAGTTCAACGTCGTGCGCAAAACCATCGTATCATGTTCTTTTTCAGTCTGCCGCACAATGAGCACTTGCACCGCAAGTGCTTTTTTTCATGAAAGCCCGGCGCACGGCGGTTTTTTGCGTTTATTTCCGTTCCGTCAGCCAAAGCGGGCGGAAAAGTGTAACATTTTCCCCCAATCGTTGATTTTCTTCGGTGAAGGGGGAAAGACACTCATGACAGAAAACTTTGACTGCGAGATAGTACAACTGCTTTTTCAAAGAGACGAAAAAGGGATCGCGCTGGGTAAAAAACAGTACGATCGGCGGCTCCTGTCATTTGTCAGAACGCTCCTCGGCAGTGACGTCGACGCCGAGGAAATTCTGAACGATGTGTGGTTCCATGCATGGAATTCCATTCCGCCAAACCGTCCGGATTCCTATCTTCCGGCGTATTTGCTCAGTCTTGCGCGGCGGGCGGCGATCAACCGCCTGAAATATCGGACGCGTGAGAAGCGGAATTTTCCGATCGCCGATATTTCGGAGGAGCTTGATGCATGCGTACCCGATTCCGCCGATACCGAGAGCGAATCGGAGCGGCGGGAGCTTATGAAGAGGATCAATGCGTTTCTGTGCTCCGTGCCGCCGACCGTTCGCATCATGTTTGTGCGGCGTTATTTCTTCTGCGAATCCGAAAAAGCAATTGCCGAACAGCTCGGAATGAGCTACGAGGCAGTGCGTACCGGTCTTTCCCGTACCAGAAAAAGGCTTAAGAGCTATTTGGAGATGGGAGGAATCATTGTATGAAGAAGCACGAGCTGTTTGAAGCGCTCAGCGACCTTGACCCGAGGCTGGTTCAGGAGGCTTATGTGAGGGGCGGCAGACGCCGTACCTCAAAAAAGAGGATTGCAGCATCGATCATGTCTGCGGCGGCATGCCTGTGCCTGATCGCCGTGGGCGTTGCAACCCGTTCGGTTTGGCTTCCCCAGCCGGATCAATCTGCATCGCCGTATGACAGCGATTCGGCTGTGATGGAACGTCCCGACAGCGGCTCATCTGCGACTGCGCGTCCCGATGAGGCGACACCGCCATCGGACGAAATCATTACCGTGGACGGATTTCAGATCCGAAACGGCGCCAGCATTTCCTATTGCGGAAGCGGCACGGAAGTCACGGTCCCCGTACAGGTGCGGACACTTTCCGCCGGCACCTTTGATCGCTCGGAAAACGCCGCCGAAATCGAGTCGCTGACCCTGGAATCCGAGGACACCAAGTTGGATGCGGGCGTACTGCGGGCGCTGTCCGCACTGCGCGAGGTGCATGTGAAAAACGGGGTGACCCGTTGCGAGGATCTGACGGCGTTTATGAAAATGTCGGCGGAGGAGATCGTGAATTCCGGCTTCAGTCTGGAATACTCGCATGCCCGTCACGGCGGCGAACCGGTGTATCGGGTCGCGGAGCTGGAAAACGTGTATCTGGATTTCTCGTTCCGAAATGTAACGGTCGAGGGCGATGCGCGAAGCGCGCTTTCCTCCGACGCGTCGCCGTATCTTGTGGAAATTCGGACGGAATGGGAGAAGGATGCGAACGGCGTCAGTATCGTCACGCCCCGTCCCGAGCTGAAAACGGAAAACGGGATCTACTGCGGCATGTCGGGCGAAGCGCTTGCGGAAGCCGACGATTCCTATGTGTACGAGGGGATCAACGTGACCGAGGGCGGCGAACTGATTCTTTCTTATCAGAAGGACGGCTACCGAATCCTCTGCTTTTTGACCGATTATTCCGACGATTTCGGCGCGTTTGAGGAATATCCCGAAGCCGATACCGAATGGATTGTGCAGGAGGTTCTGGGGAACCGCCGTCCCGACGGTATCGTTGCCAGAATGGAGCTTTGGCTACAGCATTAATTTCTGACAGGTGAAACATGAAGTATCTCTTGCTTGCCGACCTTCTACTGCTTACGGCATTACTGATCTTGTATATTTTGGCTCCGCCGCTTCTTTTACAGCGGGGGGGCGGGGCAGATATGCTCCCGACATGGGTCGATGCGGCACGGGAGTCAACGGAATCGTCTGCGGTGCGGGACAGTGATCCCGCATCGGACACCGCGTCCGACGGGACAAGTTCTCCCGATACCGCGTCCGATGTGCCGTCCTCTGCAACCGATCCTGCCGAGCCGGCAACGGACGGCTCTTCAAGCGATACCGTACAGGTGCCGGACGATCCGCCCGGGGCGACGATTGTTTCCGTGCCGTATCTCTCCCAAGGGGAGGAATATCCGAACGGCTGTGAGAGCGTGACCGCCGTGATGGCACTGCGGTACTGGGGCTTTTCCGTTTCCACCGACGAATTCATAGATCGGTATCTCGATACAGCCGACGCACCCGTGGTGGACGGAATCGGTCCCGACCCCGACCTGTTTTACTGCGGAAATCCGCGTCTGCCCAGCGGGTGGGGCTGTTATTCGCCGGTCATCTGCAACGCACTGAATCGCATTGTGCCTGCGAATTCCTTCTCCGTTTCCCAATTCTACGGTGTGAGTCTGGGGGAGCTTTGCACGACCTACATCGATCAGGGTATTCCTGTGATCATTTGGGCGACGGTGGGCATGGACGGCAGTCGTGCAAAGGCGAATTACGCTATGTGGGAAACCGAGGACGGCAAGCGGATTCTGTATCATAAAAGGCTTCACTGTCTGCTTCTGGTCGGCTACGACGACGAGAATTATTACTTCAACGACCCGTTGCGCGAGGGCGAGGACGGACGTGCCTATGTGGCGTATTCCAAGGCGAAAACCGAGCGTGCATATCAGATCCTCAATCAGCAGTGCGTGGTCATCGTGTCCACTGAAAACGGTTCGGGAAAATCTGTCCGCGGTCCGTTGGCAGGTCCGGTCTGATTGACGCAGGATGTGCGGATGCGGGAAAGCGGCGTTGCGGCGATGCCGTAACGGTGCAATGCGCCCGGGTGCGCGAATTCCGTCATTCTGTCAGCGTAAAGCAAACTTGACCCCGCCGACGGCAAGTCCGAAAGGATCTGCCGTCGGCGGGGTTTTGTATATGCGATCATGTCCGACGGGTGAATGATGTGCCGAACCTCATCTACCGCGCAGACAGAATCAAGACACAAGGCTCTCCTGCGTAAAAGGGGCTGTCGGCGAAGCTGACCGAGGGCGGAAATAATCAATATGCACCGAAATAATCCCTCCGTCGCGGTTTTACGCAGAGCGCCGCGCTACCTTCCTTTACACAAAGGAGGCTTCTTCGCGGTGGTGCATGCGAATAGGTCGATCATGCGCGGAAAACGCGCTCGTTTTCGACGTTTATCCGATGACCGTCTGCTAAAAAACGCCCATCGGGCGAAAGCCGTGATGAACGTTTTTGTGTTTACGTCGGGGGAGAGCCGTGAAAGCGAGGTGGGCGAAAGCGGTAATATGCATTCCGTGCGTTCTGCGATATTACCGTTCGCGTTTGCCCGCGATGACATTCATGACAACGTAAACGCCGATGAGGAGCAGGGTACTGCCGCCGAGGATGGCGTACATGGCGCCGATACTGACATCGTTTCCGAAAAAGCTGAGATTGCAGTCCACGCTGTCCCGAATGCTTTCCACGACCTCGGGCGGGAAGCCCTCGTCGCGCATTGCCTCAAACACGCCGCGCATGGCATGATTGTGCAGAAGGCTGGTGCCGTAGGTGCCGGGCAGGAAGGAGAGCGCCTTTTGCAAACCCTCCCCAAAATTGGAGATGGGCATATATGCACCGCAGATGAAGCCGTAGCCCGCGCTGACGATGGTGCCCACTGCAGACGCCTGAGCGTCGGTGGTGAGAAAGAAATTAATGCAGGAGGAAAGCGCGGTGCCGAACATGGTGAGCAGGAACACGTCAAGCAACATCAGCCCGACATCTGCCAAGGTGAGATACCAGCCCACCGTGCGCAGATACACAAGGCTCACAGCGGCGGCAGAAAAGCTGATGATCAGTGTGGAGACCAGAGTGGACAGATAATAGCCCAGTCCCAGTGTGCCGAACCGCACGGGCGTGATGGTGAGATCGTGCCGTGCGCCGCCGGTCTTATCCCGAATCATCAGCAGATTGGAGCAGAACGCCACGGTGACACAGCTTACCGCCAGCAGGGAGGAAATGAGCTGTCCGCCCACACAGCCGTTGATCACGGCGTCCGAGATCGAGACCCCTGCTTTCTCCAGTGCCGAGGTAAAGGAATCGTCGTACACCTTTTTGAGGAAGGTGGCATAGAGCACAAGCAGGATGATCGGTGTGATGAGGGAAGAGAAGAACATTCCCTTATCCTTGAAATACAGTTTGGTGTTGCGTCGAATGAGTGCGCCGAGACCGTTCATTTTTCGTCCCCTCCCGTTAACTTCTTTCCGGTGACAGCCAGAAAAACATCATCCATTTTGCCCTTGGTGATCTCATAATCGCGGAAAATCTCCGGATATTTCAGAATCAGCTCGGTTGCCGCCGCCGTGTTGCTGACCTCCACGCGGAAGGCATCGCGGATCGCCTCATACGGTGCGCCGAGCGTCCTGACCTCGGACTCCCCGACGCCGTACAGGGTGATAAAATCGCCCGTATAGGTGTTTTTCAGGGTCAGCGGCGTGCCCTCGGCGGCGATTTTTCCGTGATCCAGGATCACCACATAGTCCGCGTCCGCCGCTTCCTCCATATAGTGCGTGGTCAAAAAGACGGTCAGACCCCGTTCGCGGCGCAGTCTTGCAACCACCTCCCACAATTGCTTGCGGGTCTGGGGATCCAGTCCCGTGGTCGGCTCGTCGAGGATCAGAATGTCCGGCTTGTGCAGAAGTGCGCGTGCAATGTCGATGCGGCGGCGCTGACCGCCCGACAGCTTTCCGAGGGGACGGCGCAGAAGCTCCTCAAAATGCAGAAGCTCGGTCAGCTCTGCCAGACGCTCCCGAAACGCCGCACCGCAGATGCCGTAGAGTGCGGCGCGGCTTTCGAGGTTGTCCCGCACCGAAAGCTCGCGATCCAGCACCGAGCCTTGAAATACCACGCCGAGGGAACGCTTGATGCGATCCGGATCGCGGTCAAGGTCGGTGCCGCAGATCTCTACGGTTCCCCCGTCCTTTTTTAACTGACCGCACAGAATGTTGATGGTGGTGGATTTTCCGGCGCCGTTGACGCCGAGAAAGGCGAACAGCTCG